>CAKUHX010000135.1 GCA_934659475.1 uncultured Oscillospiraceae bacterium | reverse complement strand
CAGCTTCTGGGACAGGTCCACATAGTAATTGTGCGGATTCTCAAAGCGCTTGACCTCGTCCCACAGGGCGTCCACCTGCCGCTGGCAGTAGGAGCGGCTGGCGCGGAGATCGGGCACCTGATACACCAGCTCGCCGCTGCGGAAAATGGGCACCAGCAGTTCCCGGGCCTCGATGTCGGTGAACTCCTTGCGCTTCCAGGTGGCGTTGGGGTCGAACAGCTCGATGGGCTGGGAGAAGTCGAACTGCTCGTCATGCAGACAGATCAGGTCCACCTCGGCCTTGCCCGTGCTCTTGGAGAACAGGCGGTAGACCTTCTTGAAGTGGGGGGTGGTGATCTTGGCGGGGTTTTCGCTGATCTTGATCTTGGGGATCACCGTGCCGTCGTCATCCTCGATGGCCACCAGCTTGTACACGCCGCCGAACACCGGCTCGCTGCGGGAGGTGATCAGCCGCTCGCCTACGCCGAAGGAGTCGATGCGGGCGCCCTGGCGCACCAGATCCCGGATGATATACTCATCCAGCGCGTTAGAGGCAAAGATCTTGCAATCGGTCAGCCCGGCCTCGTCCAGCATCTGGCGGGCCTTCTGGGACAGATAGGTCAGGTCGCCGCTGTCCAGGCGGATGCCGCACTTGGTGATGCCCTGGGGCAGCAGCACCTCTTTGAACACGCGGATGGCGTTGGGCACGCCGGACTTGAGCACGTTGTAGGTGTCCACCAGCAGGGTGGCGTTCTCGGGATACAGCTGGCAGTAGGTCTTGAAGGCGGTATACTCGTCGGGGAACATCTGCACCCAGGAGTGGGCCATGGTGCCCGTGGCGGGGGAGCCGTAGTGCTGGTCTGCCATGGTGCAGGCGGTGGCGGCACAGCCGGCGATATAGCTGGCCCGGGCGCCCAGCAGGGCGCCGTCGGGGCCGTGGGCCCGGCGGGAGCCGAACTCCGCCACGGGGCGGCCCTCGGCCGCCCGGACGATGCGGTTGGACTTGGTGGCGATCAGGCACTGGTGGTTCAGGCTGAGGAGGATGAACGTCTCGATAAACTGGGCCTGAATGGCGGGGGCGCGGACGGTGAGGATGGGCTCGTTGGGGAAGATGGGGGTGCCCTCGGGCACGGCCCAGATGTCCCCGGTGAAGCGGAAGGTGCGCAGATAGTTCAAAAACTCCTCGCTGAAGCAGCCCTTGGAGCGGAGATAGGCGATGTCCTCGTCGTCAAAGTGGAGGGACTGGATATATTCCACCACCTGGGCCAGACCGGCGGCGATGGCAAAGCCGCCCTTGTCGGGCACGGTGCGGTAGAACACATCGAAATAGCAGATGCGGTCCTGAAGTCCCGTCTGGAAATAGCCGTTGCCCATGGTCAGCTCATAAAAGTCGCACAGCATGGTCAGATTGGTCTTTGCTTTCATGGCAAAAAGCCTCCCGTATGCCGCCGCGGCGCGCGCAGCCGCCGGCGTAAAGTAAAAATATTATACTCGACTTTCCCGGAAAAGGCAAGGAAAAGAAAAACTCTGCAGGTTTTCCCGGCGGCCGGGCGGCCGTCTGTCTATAAAATGGTATAGGAGGGCGGTTATGATCTCCCGGGCCCCGGGGGAGAAATGGGGAAAAGAGCGGCCGCAAAGGAAATTTAAGTGTTTTTTCATTTTCTTTGGGGGAAAAGTATGGTATACTGGGTCCATCACGCAGCTTTGGAAAGGTGGAATGACCTTGAAGCATAAATTTGACGCACTGATCGTAGGCGCCGGATACGCCGGCGCCGTGTGTGCCCGGGCTCTGGCCGAAAAGGGAAAAACCGTTCTGGTGGTGGAGCGCCGCCCCCATGTGGGCGGCAACGCCTATGACCGGCTGGATGATGCCGGTGTGCTGATCCATCAGTACGGCCCCCACATCTTCCATACCAACAACAAGACGGTGTTCGACTGGCTGTCCCGGTTCACCCAGTGGCGGGACTACCAGCATCGGGTCATCGCCAATATCCCCGACGAGAAGGGCGGACGGATGACCTATCCCGTGCCCTTCAACCTGACCTCTCTGGAGACGGCCTTCGGCCCCGAGGAGGGGAAACGCCTGGGGGACAAGCTCATCGCCGCCTACGGCGCCGAAAAAAAGGTGACCATCCTGGAACTGCGGCAGAACGCCGACCCGGAGATCGCCGCTCTGGCCGACTATGTGTACAGCCACGTCTTTGTGCGGTACACCATGAAGCAGTGGGGCCAGACGCCGGAGGAGATCGACCCCAACACCACCGCCCGGGTGCCCGTGTTCCTGTCCCGGGATGACCGGTACTTCCAGGACGCCTATCAGGGCATGCCCCTGGAGGGCTATACCCCCATGTTCGAGCAGATGCTGGACCACCCCAACATCACCGTGGAGCTGGGCCGGGACGCCCTGAAGGACTTGGATGTTTCCGGAGAACGGGTGCTGTGGGAGGGGGCGGTCTTTGACGGCCCTGTGGTCTATACTGGCCAGGCGGACGAGCTGTTCGCCTTCCGCTTCGGCCCCCTGCCCTACCGCACCCTGGACTTCCGGTTCGAGACCCTGTTCCAGGACGACTTTCAGGGCTACGGCACGGTGAACTACACCGTGGATCAGGACTTTACCCGCATCACCGAGTTCAAGCACATGACAGGGCAGGTCTGCCCCGGCCGCACCACCATCGTGAAGGAGTACTCCCGGGCCTACGAGGGCCGCGAAGATGAGACCCCCTATTACGCCATCATCGCCCCAGACAACGACGCCCTGTACGGGCAGTACGCCGATCTCGCCCGGCGCTTCGGCAGTCTGTACCTGCTGGGCCGCCTGGCGGAGTACAAATACTACAACATGGACGCTATAGCGGCCAGAGCGTTGGAACTGGCGGAAACTCTGTGACCAAATCAAAGCCCCTTGGCCGGATGCGGGCATCCGGCCCCAAGGGGCCTGACCAAAATAAGACGGGGGCTCCCCGGTCTTGACCAACAGGAGAGAGATTATGGATAAACTTATCACCTTTGCCGTCCCCTGCTACAACTCCGCGGCCTACATGGACCACTGTGTCCAGACCCTGCTGGAGGGGGGGGACGACATCGAGATCATTCTGGTGGACGACGGCTCCACCAAGGATGACACCCCCGCCATCTGCGACCGGTATCAGGAGCAGTACCCCGACATCGTCCGGGCCATCCACCAGCCCAACGGCGGCCACGGCGAGGGGGTGAACCAGGGCATCCGCAACGCCCGGGGCTTCTACTATAAGGTGGTGGACTCCGACGACTGGGTGGACGTGGACGCCCTAAACGCCGTGCTGGACAAGCTGCGCCAGTTCAACAAGGACGGCCGCCCCGTGGACATGATGATCGCCAACTACGTCTACGAGCATGTGGAGGACCACACCCAAAAGGTCATGCGGTACACCAATGTGTTCCCCGTGGGCCGTATGTTCACCTGGGAGCAGATCGGCCGGTTCCGCCCCTCCCAGTATCTGCTGATGCACTCGGTGATCTACCGCACCCAGCTGCTGCGGGACTGCGGGCTGGAGCTGCCCAAGCACACCTTCTATGTGGACAACATCTTTGTGTACCAGCCCCTGCCCATGGTGCGCAATATGTACTATATGGATGTGGATCTGTACCGCTACTTCATCGGCCGGTCCGACCAGAGCGTGAATGAGAAGGTGATGGTCACCCGGGTGGACCAGCAGCTGCGGGTCACTTATCAGATGATCGACTCCCACGACCTGCACCAGGTGGCCGTCCAGCACAAAAAGCTCAGCCGGTATATGTTCAGCTACCTGTCCATGATGATGGCGATCTCCTCCATCTTCCTGATCATCGCCAACACGCCTGAGAGCCTGGGCAAACGCACCCAGCTGTGGGAATATCTGCGGCAGAAGGACGCCGGTATGTACCGGAAGATGCGGTATGCCGCCGTGTCCGGCTTTACCGCCTTCCCCGGCTATCAGGGCCGCCGCCTGTCCGTGCAGCTGTATCACCTGGCCCGGAAGATCTATAAGTTCAACTGAGGTCTGCACCGATCCCCGCTCCTTTCCCTTTGGAGCGGGGATCTTTTCATCCTTTGCAGCGATCAGGCCCACTC
>CAKUHX010000134.1 GCA_934659475.1 uncultured Oscillospiraceae bacterium | reverse complement strand
TAGGTGTACAGCTTGGGGTCGGTGATCTGGAAGTAGATCACGGTGTCGATCTGCATGGTGACGTTATCCTTGGTGATCACGGGCTGGGGCGGGAAGTCCACCACCTGCTCCTTCAGAGACACGTTCTTGGCCACGCGCTCAATAAAGGGGATCTTGAAGTGCAGACCCACGCCCCACACGCCCTGAAAGGCGCCCAGCCGCTCCACCACGAAGGCACGGGACTGGGGGACGATGCGGATGTTGGCCGCCAGCAGGGCCAGCACCAGAATGATGAGGATCACGGGGACGATAAATCCGAAAATGTTATAAAACGGCATAAAAGCTCCTCCTTCTCGGTTGTTCTCAGGTCAGATCTGAACGGTCACAGGGCCTCTACATACACCTTGACGCCCTCGATGCGCAGCACGCGCACCTGGGTGCCGGCGGGGATGGCCACGCCGTGCTCGCTGCGGGCCGACCAGACTTGGCCGGAGATGACCACAAGGCCCTTTCCCTCCACATTGTCGATGTCCTCGGTGACCAGGGCGGTCTGGCCGATGACCCGGTCGGCGTTGGTGGGGTCGTGCCTGGGCTTGAGCAGCCGTACGGCGATGGGCCGCACCAGTGCCAGCGCCAGGGCGGACAGCACAAGGAAGATCAGGATCTGCAGGAAGATGTGCGCCCCCAGCATGGCGGCGATCAGTGCCCCCAGAGCACCGGCGGCAAACCAGATGGAGGTCAGCCCCACGGTAACGCCCTCTATGACCGAAAACAGGATCAGGGCAAGAAGCCAAAAAGCACTTGGCAGCATAGAAACTCCTTTCCCGCCGGAGCGCGCCGGCGCTTCTTATTTATAAGGATAGCATAGACCAGGAAAAAATACCAGCGGAAAAGATTAAAATTTGTTTAAGACCGCTGAAGAGCGCCAGACCCGGGAAATGACCGGATAGGAACAAAAAAGCGACCAATTACCGCTGCCTTCTTGCACGGAGCGAAAAAATCCGGTATACTATAAAGGAAATGATAAGAAGCGGCCCGGGCGTCTGCCCGAAGGGGCGCCCCGGGGCCGCGGGAGGATATATCCATGGAAGATCTGCAGTTTGCGGTGCCTACGCTGTTTGGCCTGGAGGGGCTGTGCGCCAACGAGATGCGCCGCCTGGGGCTGGAGCAGGTCCAGGCGGAGAACGGCCGGGTGCTGTGCCGGGGGAGCGGGGACGACCTGGCCCGGCTGAACCTGGGCCTGCGCACGGGGGAGCGGGTGCTGCTGGTGCTGGGCAGTTTCCCCGTGGGCGGAAGCGACGCCATTGACAGGCTGTTCGAGGGGACCAAGGCCCTGCCCTGGGAGCGGTTCATCCCCCGGGAGGGGCAGTTCCCCGTAAAGGGCCACTGTTTGAACTCCGACCTGCACTCGGTGCCCACCTGTCAGGCCCTGATCAAAAAGGCGGCGGCCCAGCGGCTGGGCAGGGCGTATGGGCTGAACACCCTGCCGGAGACGGGGGCGGTGTATCAGATCCAGTTTTCCATTATGAAGGATGTGGCCACCCTGATGCTGGACACCAGCGGAGCAGGGCTGCACAAGCGGGGCTATCGGGCCCAGGGAGTGGCGGCCCCCCTGCGGGAGACTCTGGCGGCGGCCATGGTCATGCTGTCCCGCTACCGGGGCCGGGATCCCCTGTGCGACCCCTTCTGCGGCAGCGGCACCATCCCCATCGAGGGGGCGCTGATCGCCAAAAACCGGGCCCCGGGGCTGAACCGGAGCTTTTCCGCCCAAAAGTGGACGTGGCTGGACAACAAAGCGTGGATGAACGCCGCAGATGAGGCCATGGACAAGGAGTTCAACGGCCGGTATGAGATCTGGGGGGGCGACATCGACCCCGAGGCCATCGAGCTGGCCCGGCACAACGCCCGGCTGGCGGAGGTGGACGATGTGATCTCCTTCGAGGCGGCCGACGCTACGCGGTTCCACTTCGGCGGCCTGCGGGGGCGGGTGGTGACCAATCCCCCCTACGGCGAGCGCATCATGGAGCGGCGGGAGGCGGAGGAGCTGTATCGGGCCTTCGGCAGGGCCTGGGCCAAGTTCCCCGAGGAGTGGAGGCTGTTCCTCCTGTCCAGCCATACGGAGTTTGAGCGCACCTTTGGAAAGCAGGCGGACAAGAAGCGAAAGCTGTATAACGGGATGCTGAAGTGCGACCTGTTTATGTACGGGATCAGATAAACTATCCCGCGGGGCCGGAGGGAGCGGCCCCCGCACATCATGATACAGAGAGGGGAAAAGCCCGTGCGCCATCTATTCATCATCAACCCCGCGGCGGGAAAAAAGGATTCCACAGCGGCGCTGGAAAAGCAGATCGCCGCCCTGAGCTTTGAGCACAACATTGCCTACACCCTGGCGGAGGGGGACGCCCGGCGCATCACGGAGGAGGCCGTGTCCCTGGGGGAGCCGATGCGCATCTACGCCTGCGGCGGCGATGGCACCCTGAACGAGGTGGTCAACGGTGCGGCAGGGCATGACCATGTGGCCATCACCAATGTTCCCAAGGGGACTGGAAACGATTTCCTGAAGCTCTTCGGCCCGGACTACCGCAGGCTGTTTTACGATCTGGAGGCCCTGGCCGTTGGCCCCCAGACCGCCATGGATCTGATGGACTGCAATGGGAAGCTGGGGATCGACGTGGCCTGCGCCGGGGTGGACGCCCGGATCGCCGCAGGGGTGCATAAGTATAAGAGCTGGCACCTGGTCTCCGGCATCGGGGCGTATATCCTGTCTATGATCGATGTGGTGTGCACCCAGGGGCTGTGCCGGCCCATGAAGGTGCAGATGGAGGACCTGGAGCTGGAGGGCGAGGTGGCCGCCCTGTGCGTGTGCAACGGCCGGCACTACGGCGGCGGGTTTATGCCTGTGCCGGAGGCCATGCCCGACGACGGGGTGCTGGATATGCTGCTGGTGCCCAAGGTAAGTCTGGGCACCTTCCTGCGTCTGGTGGGCGACTACGCCAAGGGGGAATACCGGAAGTATCCGGATCTGATCCTTGCCCGCCACGGACAGCGGCTGACCTACTCCTCCCCCAAGGGTGTCATCGCCGTGGTGGACGGCGAGGTCATGCACGACACCAGCTTTACCGTGCGCCTGTCAGAGAAGAAGGTGAACTTTTTCTACCCCGCCGGGGCGGGGTGGAGCCTGCCGGGGACAGAGCAGCCCCAAAACGCCCGGGAGGGGGCCACGGTTTAGCACTCACAGGCCAGCTTTGTGAACAGAACGTAAATTTCTAAAAAATCGACCCTTGATTTTTAAAATTGGGGGTTGATTTTTTTCGGAGAAACGGGTATTATCATAGTCGAGCTTGGCACTCAGATAAAATGAGTGCTAAACCGCTGAAGTTGTTGATTCTGATCAAGATATAAGGAGGAACCCCGTATGAAACTGAAACCTTTAGCTGACCGTGTGATCATCAAGATGGTCGAGGCCGAGGAGACCACCAAGGGCGGCATCATCCTTACCGGCTCCGCCAAGGAGAAGCCCGAAGTGGCCGAGGTGCTGGCTGTCGGCCCCGGCGGCATGGTGGACGGCAAGGAGGTCACCATGACCGTTAAGGTGGGCGATAAGGTCATCACCAGCAAATATTCCGGCACCCAGGTGAAGCTGGACGGTGAGGAACTGACCATCGTGCGCCAGGGCGATATTCTGGCGATCGTCGAGTAACTCGGCGCAAACTGCATACCGTTCGCTTTGACGAATGTCAAAGCTCACTCATTCCGCTGCTCCTTGTTTTCTTTCACGACCGCTTCGCTGGGTCGCGTCGGAGAAAGACGGGGGATGCGGGCTGAGAGGTATTTTTCCGGCGTACATGCCGCCGGAAAATGGATCTAAGAGCATTTCGCCGCTGGGCGGAAAAATGCTGTGAGACATCCGGTCTCAACTGATTTGATTTATTTGGAGGTTATGCTTTATGGCTAAGATCATTTGCTACGGCGAGGAAGCCCGCCAGGCGCTACAGCGCGGCGTGGACCAGCTGGCTAACACTGTTAAGATCACCATGGGCCCCAAGGGCCGCAACGTGGTGCTGGACAAGAAGTTCGGCGCGCCCCTCATCACCAACGACGGCGTGACCATCGCTAAGGAGATCGAGCTGGAGGACCCCTTTGAGAACATGGGCGCCCAGCTGGTGAAGGAGGTCTCCACCAAGACCAACGA
>CAKUHX010000133.1 GCA_934659475.1 uncultured Oscillospiraceae bacterium | reverse complement strand
GTCCCGATACTCGTCGGCCAGAATGGCGGGGCCGCCGTCAATGGGCTGGCCCATGCCGTTGAACACCCGGCCCAGCATATCGCCGGACACGGCCAGCTGCAGGGGGTGGCCCAAAAAGCGGATCTTGGACTGGGCCAGGTTGATGCCGGCGGAGGACTCGAACAGCTGCACCACGGCGGTGTCGCCATTCACCTCCAGCACCTTGCAGCGGCGGATGGTGCCGTCGGTCAGCTCGATCTCCGCCAGCTCGTCATAGGTGACGCCCTGAACGTGATCCACCACCATCAGGGGGCCGGAGATCTCTCGGATCGTTCTATATTCCCGGATCACTGTGCGTCCTCTCCTTTCTGGGCAATGGCCGCGGTCTCCTCCTCCATCTCCTGGGCCAGGACCGCATACTCATCCTTGTAGCGGTCGGCGGGGACAGATTTGGCCCGGCCCAGCTTCTCCCGGGCCGGAATGGCAAACAGCTCCTCCAGCGCTCCGCCCTTCTCAGCGGCGGCGCGGCACTGGCTGTCGTAGTCGTGGATCATGGCCAGCAGCTTCTCCTGCCGGTCATACTCGGAATAGGCGTCTACATCCACAAAGGAGTTCTGCTGCAAGAAGTCCTCCCGGATGATCCGGGCGGTCTCCAGAGTGATCTGGTCCTTGGCGGACAGGGAATCCTTCCCCACCAGCTGGACGATCTCGTTCAGGCTGGCCTCCTCCTGCAGCACGGCCATGGCCCACTCCCGGTTCTGCAGGAACTGGCGGCCCAGGTGCTCGTCGAACCAGGGCCTCAGGCTGTCCAGATACAGGGAGTGAGAGGTCAGCCAGTTGATGGCGGGGAAGTGGCGGCGGTATGCCAGAGAGGAGTCTAGGGCCCAGAACACCTTGACGATGCGCATGGTAGCCTGTGACACAGGCTCGGACAGATCGCCGCCCGGGGGCGACACGGCGCCCACGGCAGTCAGGCTGCCCCGGCGGTCGTCGGTGCCGATGCAGGAGACGGAGCCCGCCCGCTCGTAGAACTGGGCCAGACGGGAGGACAGGTAGGCGGGGTAGCCCTCCTCGCCGGGCATCTCCTCCAGACGGCCGGACATCTCGCGCAGGGCCTCGGCCCAGCGGGAGGTGGAGTCGGCGATGACGGCCACGGCGTAGCCCATATCACGGAAGTACTCGGCGATGGTGATGCCGGTGTAGATGGACGCCTCACGGGCGGCCACGGGCATATCGGAGGTGTTGGCGATAAGCACCGTGCGCTTCATCAGGCTCTCTCCGGTACGGGGGTCCACCAGCTCGGGGAACTCCCGCAGCACGTCGGTCATCTCATTGCCCCGCTCGCCGCAGCCGATGTAGACCACCACGTCCACATCCGACCACTTGGCCAGGGCGTGCTGCATCACCGTCTTGCCGCTGCCGAAGGGGCCGGGGATGGCGGCGGTGCCCCCCTTGGCCACGGGGAAGAAGGTGTCCACGATACGCTGGCCGGACTGCAGGGGCACAGTGGGGGGATACTTGTGCTTGTAGGGCCGTCCCACACGGACGGGCCACTTCTGCATCATGGGCAGCTCCACCCGGGTGCCGTCCTCTTTTTCCAGAACGGCGACCGTCTCCGTCACCGTAAAGCTGCCGGACTTGATGTCCACCAATTTGCCGGACATCTTGGGGGGCACCATGACCTTGTGGAGGACGGAGGCCGTCTCTTCCACCGTGCCCAGCACATCGCCGCCGGTAAGCTGGTCGCCCGCCTTGGCCACGGGGGTAAAGTCCCACTTCTTCTCCCGGTCCAGAGCGGGCACCTCCACGCCCCGGGGCAGGTTGCTGCTGCCTGTCTTTTCCATGATGACCTCCAGCGGGCGCTGGATGCCGTCGTAGATATTTTCGATCAGGCCGGGCCCCAGCTCCACGGACAGGGGGGCGCCGGTGGTGACTACCTCGGCCCCCGGGCCCAGGCCAGCGGTCTCCTCATACACCTGGATGGAGGCGGAGTCCCCGCTCATGGTCAGGATCTCGCCGATCAGCCGCTGCTGGCCCACCCGGACCACGTCGGCCATATTGGCCTCCTTCAGGCCGGTGGCCACCACCAGCGGGCCGGAGACTTTTACGATTTTTCCCATAGGTCACATTCCTTCCTTTGGGTCAGTGTCATTTCATTGGATCTTCTGCTGCCGCAGAGCGGTCCATGACGGCTCCGCGCTTCTATTTGTCACGCTGCGCCTGTTCACGACGCGCGGTTTCCCTTCGACTCCGGCCAAACCCATCCGGCGCTCTGCGCCTTCTTGGGCTTTGCCCGTCGCTCCAGTCCATCCGCGCTGCTCACGACGGCTCCGCGCTTCTATTATAGTATGTCGGCACCCACGGCCCGCTCCACCGCGGTGGTCACGCCGTTCATGCCGATGCCCAGGCTGCCCTCTTTCCCCGGGATGAGGATGATAGCCGGGGTCAGGGCGTCCTGATAGCGGGCGATCTCGCCAGGGATCTGGGCGGCCAGCTGTTCCGTCATATAGATGATGGCGTAGTTTTCCTTCGCCATGCGGTGCAGGGCCGCGCGGCCCTCCTCCCCGTTCTCCACGGGGCAGACGTCCAGTCCCAGGGCCTTGAATCCCAGCACACTGTCCCGGTCGCCCATCACTGCGATCTTATACATCTCCGCCCCTCCTTACACATAGGTATCCCGCAGGCGGGACCGGATCACCTCGCCGTCCAGCCCGGCCAGGCGGCCAGACAGCACGGTGCGGGCGGCGGTCAGTTCGCTCTCTCTGGCGTGGAGGTAGGCCACGGCCACCTCCTCGCCGAAGGGGACGCTTTTCGCCCCGTCCAGATAGGCAGTCAGGGCATCGTCACATGCCTTTTCAAAGGCGGTCAGCGGCCCACGCTCCGGCCCCACGGCCTTGGCCGCCAGCTGGGCGGCCTGCTCCAGAGCGGTGCCCCGGTATGCGTCGGCCAGGCCGCCGCCCCGGGCATCGAGAATGGTCTGCGGCTCCACCGTACCTCCGGGCAGCAGGGCTTGGGCGAGGAAGTCCCCTTCCCGGCCCATGCGCATCACCCGCACGGCGGTGCGCAGGTTGGCCGCGTCGGTCATCAGGGCGGTGCAGCCCATCAGGAAGGGGCTGCCGCTCTCCCGGGCCAGCTGGGCCAGCTCGGCGTAGCAGGCCCGGTCCAGCTCCAGATCGGCCAGCTGGGGATCGCCGGTGTCGGCCAGAAGCTGCCTTGCCCGGGCCATCGCTCCGGCGAACAGGGGGGACATATCTCCCTCCTCCCCCCGGGCAAAGTACCCGGCCAGCTGTTCGGGGTCATACCGGCCGCCGCGGACCAGCAGCCGGGCCACATCCTCCCCACGGGCGGTGCCCTTGATCAGGGCCTTGGCGTTGTGATAGTCATATTTCAGCTGGAAGATCTGCACCAGCCGGGGGTCGGGCACCGATCCGGCCAGGTCGGCAAAGGTCTCTTCCCTTTTTCGGGCCAGCATGGCCTCCAGCCCCGACTGGGTCAGGCTCTCCGGCTCCGGATAGCCGCACTGGGTCAGCACCTTGACGGCATCCCCCAGTTCCTTGGCATCGATCATGCGGTCCAGCCGCTCCCGGGTCAGCAGATCGTTTTCCTGTGCCCGCAGGCGGGCGGACAGGGCCAGATAGTCGGTATCTTTTCTGTGAGACAACAGCTCTCACCTCGCTTTTCCGTTTTCCCGGCTCATTCCGGGAACAGGATCTGTACGGCGGCCTTCTCCAGCTTCTCCCGCTGCAGGCGCACCAGCGTCTCAAAGGCGCAGTTCAGCTCCACATCGCCATCGGCCAGAATGAATCCGCCCCGGATGGGCCGGGTCTGCTCCGACAGGGTCAGGTGGGCGGACATGGCCGCGTTGGCGGTGTCCACCGTCTGCCGGCCCAGCGCCTGACGGTCTTTGGGGGAGAAAATGACCTGCTCCCGGCCGGTGGTGGACGCCTTCTTCAGCAGAGCCACCAGCAGCTGCTGATACTGCTCCGCCGGCAGGGCGCACAGGTCGTCCAGTGCCAGCTGGAAGGCCTGCTCCAGCACCTCCTGCTTGGCGGCCAGCTCCAGCTTCCGCGTCTCCATCCCGGCGGCGGAGCTCAGCCGCTCCAGCCGCTCCTGGGCGGCCTTCTTCCCCCGGGAGAGGATGGCCTCGCCATAGAGGTTGAAGTCGTCGGTGGTCATCTCCTTGGCGAAGTCGGTGTCGGACAGGTCATAGCACCTCGCTGTAGATCATTCCGTCGTCCAGCAG
>CAKUHX010000132.1 GCA_934659475.1 uncultured Oscillospiraceae bacterium | reverse complement strand
GCTCTGGATGCCGGTGTGCAGTGTGGCAAGGGCGTCGATCTTATTTTCATACATGAACTGCTGAAGGGCTTTGATCTCTGGCTCTGTGGCGGGGGCGGCGCCGGCGGTGGTCCAGTTCACATTGCCGATCTGCTGGCCGTCCTTCGTCTCGATGTCATAGCGATCCCACTGGTAGTCAAAGGTGCGGTTCATGTCGATCCCGCTCGTGCGGGGGTCATCGCCCAGGATGCCGTTCCCATCCCAGTCGGGGCTCTCCATGCCGAATACAGGCAGTTCTCTGGAGGGCGTATCGTCAGCTTTGCCGCGGTAGAGGGTGGCGATAAAGCCGTCGCCGTCAATATCCGCATAGGGATCGCTGAAGGGGATGTTGTCGCCGTTTGCATCCCGTGGGCGCAGGTTCGGGCGGTTGTTGATGACGAAGGACTGCTCATAGCCATCGGGATTGATCACGGGAATGACATAGATCGTATAGCTGTCCAACAGGCCCTTTACATAGTCGTTATCGGAGCAGAGGGTCAGCCACCAGGCGGTGTACATGGCGGAGGAGGCGCTTTCCCGCTCGCCGCCGTGGATGTTGGCGAACACGCCGATGCCCGTCTTTTCTTCGGCGGGGATGGCCTTGTTAGTGATCTCCAGACACCAGAGGTCCCGCTCCTGCCACGAAGTCCCGATGGAGTAGAGCTTGGTGATGTCCGGGTAGGTCTCCGCCATCTTGGCCAGCTGATCTTCCAGCTCGGCAAAGGTGTAGCGGGCGTTCCAGTCGATGTCAAGCCCCTCCGGGATCTCACTGGGCGCGTCAGGCCGGGCGTCCATCGACAGCCGCTCCGCCTTTTTGCTGCCGCTGGCCGCGCCGCCGCTGCAGGCGGCCAGCCCGAGCACGAGCGCCAGAGAGAGACACAGGCACAGGCACAGGCACAGGGCCCACTTTATGCGTCTTTTCATATCGAGTTCTCCTTTCTTAACCGGCTCAGGACCCGCCCCGTGGGGCCACGGCCGTTCCAAGCCGGTTCGTCGCTTTAGCGTTTTAGCGCTTTACTATGGTAGTATAATAAATTATCTGATCCTGAAATGCAATCCACGATCTCGATAAGATCGCATCCCGTTCTTGGCCTTTCTCCTGTGTATGGTGACGACCGGTTTTGCCGGGGCAGAAATTTTTTGGCCCGGGCGGAACCTTTTTCCGCACCCAGCGTCTATCTAAACAAAGGAGTGACCGCCATGAACCGCCGTATTGCGTCCATTTTTGCCGTTTTTGCCCTGCTGCCCCTGCTGATCAGCGCCGTCAGCGCAGATATGGGGCCCAAGCCCTCGGTCAACATTGAGATCCGCGGCATTTCAGAGCCCTGCTGGGGCACCCTTCTGTCCGAAAGCAGGTCCACAGGGCCCTACTCCTCGTCAAAGGATCACCCGGAGTACAGCCGCTCCGGTGACGGGACCCCTCAGGCGGTCTGGGATGCCTTCTACGCCTATGAGGAGACCGAGCCGGATGGCTATTACTTCCTGAACTTTCTGGACGACTGTGCCGACGGACAGCTGAGCTGGACCTATTACCCGCCCCAGCGGTTCAAGCTGGCCCTGTGGTTTCCGGAGGAGCACTCCATGGTGGTCACCGGCCCCTATGAGCGCTACGCCTTCGACAGCTATTACACCCTTGATCTGACCGACGTGCGCCCGGAGCAGAACAGGGTCATCACCGGCCTGACCATGGAGCGCAGCTATGAAGCGGGCAAGGAGGCCGCCGGCCTGATCGTCCGGGTCATCCTTACGGTGCTGATCGAGGTGGCGGCGGCCTGGCTGTTCCATCTGCGCAGCGCGGGGCAGCTGAAGCTGATCCTGTGGATGAACATCGCCACCCAACTGCTGCTCAACGGCTTCCTCAACTGGTACAGCTACGCCAACGGTACCCTGTTCCTCACCGCCCTGTTCCTGCTGGGGGAGGTGCTGGTGCTGGCCGTGGAGGGGACGGTATACAGCCGCCGTCTGCCCGCCCTGCATCAGGGGGACGCCCCCTGCCGCCCCTGGCTGTATGCCCTGTGCGCCAACGCCCTGTCCTGCGCCGCAGGGCTGGCCCTGGCCCATGTGCTCCCCGGCGTGTTCTGAGCCGGACGCCCCAAAGCCCTTTCCTCCCCTCTGCCGCCGGGCAGGGGGGAGGGAAAAAGAATTGGGGAAAAACAGAAAAAAGCCTTGACTACGGCGGAAAAGCTGGTATAATACATTTGCTGTCCCGGTGACCAGGACAGTGCCGGTCTGTCCGGTTTTCAGATGCAGTAGTATCGAAGTGGTCATAACGAGCACGACTGGAAATCGTGTGGCCGTCAAAAGCGGCCCGAGAGTTCGAATCTCTCCTACTGCGCCACGTCGGAGCAAGCTTTATATCGCTTGCTCCGACTTATTTTATAAATCGGAGCGCGCTCACGCCGCTGCTCCTCCTTTTCAAACCGCAAACGCTGCGCTGGTTTGCGGTTTGAGAAAACAGAAAGCGAGAATGCCCCAATAGAAGCCGCCTGCCGCGTTGGAGCAAGCGATACAAAGCCTGCTCCGACTTTTTTCACGCGGCGCGGATACGCATCCATCAAGAAATACGAAAAAGGGGATGTCCGCCATGGATCTCTGCAATATCAACGACATCAAAGCCCTGCTGGCCCGCCACGGCTTTCACTTCTCCAAGTCCATGGGGCAGAACTTCCTGATCCGGGACTGGGTGCCCCGGGATATTGCCGCCGCCTCCGGCGCCGGGCCCGGCGTGGGCGTGCTGGAGATCGGGCCGGGCATCGGCCCTCTGACCCGGGAGTTGTCCCTGCTGGCCGACCGGGTGACGGCGGTGGAGCTGGACGAGTCCCTGCTGCCCATCCTGGACGAGACCCTGGCCGACCGGGATAACGTGACCGTCATCCCCGGCGACATCATGCGCTTTGACCTGGACCGGGTAGTAGACGGAGAATTCCCCGGCCTGACCCCCATGGTCTGCGCCAATCTGCCCTATAACATCACTACCCCAGTGCTCACCCGGCTGCTGGAGTGCCGCCGTTTTTCCGCCATCACGGTGATGATCCAGAAGGAGGTGTCCCAGCGCATCTGCGCCGGGCCGGGCACGGCGGACTACGGAGCCTTCTCCGTTCTGTGCCAGTACTACACAAGGCCGGAGCATCTCTTCGATGTGCCCGCCAGCTGTTTCCTCCCCGCCCCCAAGGTGACCTCCGCCGTCGTGCGCATGACGGTGCAGCACCCCCCTGCGGACATTGGGGACGAGGCGTTCTTCTTCCAGGTGGTCCGCGCCGCCTTTGCCCAGCGGCGCAAGACCCTGCTCAACAGTCTCAGTTCCGCCTTGGGCGGCTGGTCAAAGGGAGAGATCCTGTCCGCCATGGATGCCTGCGGACTGCCCGCCGACATCCGCGGGGAGCGGCTAGGCATTCCGGAGTTCACCGCACTGGCCGACGCCCTGCGGCAGAGCAGAGACACAGTGCGTCCGTGACAGACCACCGTCATTTCTTCCTCTGCGGCGTTGACTTTCTCCGCCCCCTCGTGGTATGATACGGGCAGACATGGTATGCCCCCCGCAGGAGGGCGTGCGAATAAGAAAGGAATGAGGTCTTACAGCATGGCAAAGATCGATTTGACCAAATATGGCATCACCGGCACCACTGAGATCGTCTACAACCCCTCTTATGAGCTCCTGTTCGAGGAAGAGATGAAGCCCGACCTGACCGGCTACGACAAGGGTCAGCTCACCGAGCTGGGCGCTGTGAACGTTATGACCGGCGTTTACACCGGCCGCTCCCCCAAGGACAAGTTCATCGTCATGGACGAGAACTCCAAGGATACCGTGTGGTGGACCTCCCCCGAGTTCAAGAACGACAACCACCCCGCCTCCGTTGAGACTTGGAACGCCGTCAAGGCCCTGGCCCAGAAGGAGCTGTCCAACAAGCGGCTGTATGTGGTAGACGGCTACTGCGGCGCCAACAAGGACACCCGCATGGCCATCCGCTTTATCATGGAGGTAGCCTGGCAGGCCCACTTCGTAAAGAACATGTTCATCGTCCCCACCGACGAGGAGCTGAAGGACTTCGAGCCTGACTTCGTGATCTACAATGCCTCCAAGGCCAAGGTGGAGAACTACAAGGAACTGGGCCTGAATTCCGAGACGGCCGTGGTCTTCAACATCACCTCCCGTGAGCAGGTCATCCTGAACACCTGGTACGGCGGCGAGATGAAGAAGGGCATGTTCTCCATGATGAACTACTACCTGCCCCTGAAGGGCATCGC
>CAKUHX010000131.1 GCA_934659475.1 uncultured Oscillospiraceae bacterium | reverse complement strand
ATCAACATCGTGGACACCCCGGGCCACGCCGACTTCGGCGGCGAGGTGGAGCGCATCCTGAAGATGGTCAACGGCGTTATCCTGCTGGTGGACGCCGCCGAGGGCCCCATGCCCCAGACCCGCTTCGTCCTGTCTAAGGCCCTGGAGCTGGGCCACCGGGTCATCGTGGTGGTGAACAAGATCGACCGCCCCGACCAGCGTATCCATGAGGTGATGGACGAGGTGCTGGAGCTGCTGCTGGACCTGAACGCCACCGACGAGCAGTTCGAGTCCCCCACCCTGTTCTGCTCCGGCCGGCAGGGCACCGCCTCTTACTCCCCCGACGTGCCCGGCACCGACCTGAAGCCCCTGTTCGAGACCATCATCAACTATATCCCCGCCCCCGAGGCCGACGTGGACCAGCCCTTCCAGATGCTGGTGTCCTCCATCGACTACAATGAGTTCGTGGGCCGCATCGCCATCGGCCGCATCGAGCGGGGCACCATCAGGCAGAACCAGGAGATCGCGGTGTGCAACTACCACGACCCCGACGCCGCCCCCAAGAAGGCCAAGGCCACGGCCCTGTATGAGTTCGACGGGCTGGCCAAGGTGCCCGTGCAGCAGTCCACCGCCGGCAACATCATCGCCATGAGCGGCATCGGCGACATCACCATCGGCGACACCATCTGCGCCCCCGACTGTGTGGAGCCCATGGAGTTCGTGAAGATCTCCGCCCCCACCATCGAGATGACCTTCTCCGTGAACGACTCCCCCTTCGCCGGGCGGGAGGGCAAGTTCGTCACCAGCCGCCAGCTGCGGGACCGCCTGTTCCGGGAGACGCTGAAGGACGTGTCCCTGCGGGTGACCGAGGTGGAGAACTCCACTGATTCCTTCAACGTGGCCGGCCGGGGCGAGATGTCCCTGTCCATCCTCATGGAGACCATGCGCCGGGAGGGCTATGAGCTTCAGGTCTCGCCCCCCCGTGTGCTGTATCAGACGATCGACGGGGTGAAGTGCGAGCCCGTGGAGCGCCTGGTGGTGGACGTGCCCGGGGACTGCGTGGGCGCGGTGATGGAGAAGATCGGCAGCCGCAAGGGCGAGTTTTTGTCCATGAACCCCGTGGGCAGCCGCACCAAGCTGGAGTTCCTGGTGCCCTCCCGCGGCCTGTTCGGCTACCGCAACGAGTTTTTGACCGACACCAAGGGCGAGGGCATCATGGCCTCCGTCTTTGAGAAGTACGCCCCCGTGAAGGGGGAGATCACCCGCCGCTCCACCGGCTCTCTGGTGGCCTTCGAGACCGGCGAGGCCGTGACCTATGGCCTGTTCAACGCCCAGGAGCGGGGCACCCTGTTCATCGGCCCGGGCACCCCCGTGTACGCCGGCATGATCGTGGGCGAGTGCCCCAAGCAGGAGGACATCTCCGTCAACGTCTGCAAGAAGAAGCAGCTGACCAATATGCGGGCCTCCGGCTCCGATGAGGCCCTGCGCCTGACGCCCCCCAAGCAGATGAGTCTGGAGCAGTGTCTGGAGTTCCTGGCGGACGACGAGCTGCTGGAGTGCACCCCGGAGAATCTGCGCCTGCGCAAACGCATCCTGGACCACGGCGACCGGATGCGCGAGGCGTCTAAGAAGAAGGGCTGATTAAATTCCCGCCCGCCCTCCCTTTTTAGATGAGTGGGGGTTACACCCCCACACCCCCGTAGGGGGCTCCGCCCCCTATGACCCGGGGGCCGGTGAGGACACCGGCCCCTACAAAAAACCACGAACGGCATACCCCGTAGGGGCGGCCTTTGGCCGCCCGACGTTTGGCGGCGCGCCGGGTCATAGAACGTTTCGCAGGGCAAGGGCTCTGCCCTTGCCGGCTTATGAATTGCGGCCCGGTGAGGCCGATCCCCCACAACATACAAATTTTCCCCCGCCATCCCGCCAACACGGGGCGGCGGGGGATCTTTTCCGAAAGGAGGCCCCGAATGAAGAAAAGAGAGCTCCCATCCCCGGCCATAGGGCTGATCCTGCTGTTCTGCCTGGGCTTCCTGTTCGTGCCAGAGTGCGACGACTGCTACTTTATCTACTGGGACTACGCCAGCTGGAAGGACTTTCTCCTCACCCGGCCCATCCCCGATCCGGGGGTGGTGCTGGGGGTGCCCGCCAACGGCCGCTATCTGGGCAATCTGGCGGGGGTCCTTCTGGGCAAGCTGTACGCCTGGCCCATCCTGCGGGGGCTGACCATGGGCGGGATGCTGGCGGCCATGGTGTGGCTGCTGTCCGCCCAGGGGAAGGGCCTTTCCCGGCGGGAGGGGCTGCTGCTGGCCCTCTCCCTTGTGGTGCTGGCCCCCCGGGGCCTGTGGCAGCAGGTGTGCTCCTGGGGGGCGGGCATGGGCAACTACCTGCTGCCCATGGCGCTGGTGCTGCTGATGATGAAATGGCTGGAGGGGGAGAAGCGCCCCGCGCTCCTTTTTGCCCTGACCGCCTTTGTTGCTGCCCTGTGCATGGAGACGGTGACCATCTGGCTGGCAGCCGCGGCGGCGGCGCTGTTTGTCCTCCGCCTGCGGAGCGGACGGGGCAGGGGAGAGGCCGCCGCCCTGCTGCTGGGGGCGGCAGCGGGTGCGGCCTGCATGGCCGCCGCCCCGGGGTACAGCCAGGTGGGCAGCGGGGGCGACCAGCGCAGCCTGGCTCTGGCCCTGGTGTGGGACAACCTGCCCGCTGTGGTCACCGAGACGCTGGTGCTGCCCGCCGCGGTGACGGCCCTGATCTCCTTTCTGCTGGTGTGGCTGCTCCGGCGGCGGGGGCGGGGCTGCTGGCGGGGCTTTGCCGCCGCGCTGATCCCTCTGCACCTGTTCTGCTTCTGGAACTGGGCGGGGGATCTGCGCCTGACCTTCAGCCGGTACACCCCCCTGACCACTCTGGCGGGGCTGCTGCTGGCCGGGCTGTGGGCGGCTCTGCTGGTGCTGCTGCGGGAGCGGGGGAAACTTGCCGCGCTGGCCCTGTCCCTGTGTGTGCTCAACGGCCCAGTGCTGCTGCTGGGCATGGTGCGGCCCCGGAACTTCTTCCCCGGGTATGTGGTCTTGTGCGTCGTCGCCCTGCGGCTGTACGGACAGGCCCGGGCGGAGGGACTGTCCTTACGGTCCCTGAACTGCCTGTGGCCCGCGGCCGCGGCAGCTCTGGTGATCGTCGTGGGGATCTACTGGCGCAACGGAAAGGTGTACGATGCCCGGCTGGAACTGGCCCGGGCCCAGGTGCAGGCGGGGCAGACGGAATTGACTCTGCCCCTGGTGCCCTATCCCGGCTGGACGGTGAACGAGCTGCCGGGCAAGGGGGACTTGTCCTATCTGGTCTACCGGGACAAGCCCTGGGACGTGACCTTCACCTTTGTGCCCTATGACCGGTGGGGGGACGGATGAAAAGCGGCGGGGGCAGTTCGGCGGCTTTCCCCTTGACAGCCCCCGGTTTTTCGGGTACAATGCAGGCAACGCAATGACCGGGGAACAGTACCCCGCGGCCGGAGTGAAGAGAGAGGATGGACGGTGCAAATCCTCCCGCGCCGCGCAGAGAAGGCCCCCCGCAGCCGCGCCCAGGCAATGGGGCGCCGGCCCCCCGCCGTTATCGGGATCGAGTGCCCGGCCGCCAGCCGGGAAATCAGGTGGAACCACGGACAAGCCCGTCTTGTTCGCCCTGAGCCTATCACGGGCTCAGGGCGTTTTTTGTTACCTGAGCCGAAACGCCCTGCGGGGCAAACTGAAAGGAGAAGTATTATGTCAACTCCCCACAACACCGCTGCCAAAGGCGACTTCGCCAAGACCGTCCTCATGCCCGGCGACCCCCTGCGGGCCCAGTTCATCGCCGAGACCTTTCTGGAAAACCCCAGACTGGTGAACAACGTCCGGGGCGTTCAGGGCTATACCGGCACCTATAAGGGCGTGCCCGTCAGCGTCATGGCCAGCGGCATGGGCATCCCCTCCATCGGCATCTACTCCTACGAGCTGTTCACCCAGTACGACGTGGAGAACATCATCCGCATCGGCACCGCCGGCGCCCTGCGCTCGGACATGGAGCTGGGCAGCGTGTGCGCCGCCATGGGCTCCTGCACCGACTCCAACTTCGCCCAGCAGTACGAGCTGGGGGCCACCTTCGCCCCCATCTGCAGCTACGAGCTGCTGTCCGCCGCCGTGGACAGCGCCAAGGAGCTGGGGGTGAAGATGCCCGTGGGCAACGTGTTCTCCTCCGACGTGTTCTATGACGCCGCCGGCCGGGCCAAGCGCCTGCAGAAGATGGGCGTCATGGCCGTGGAGATGGAGTCCGCCGGGCTGTACTGCACCGCCGCCTACACCGGCAAGCGGGCCCTGACCATCCTGTCCA
>CAKUHX010000130.1 GCA_934659475.1 uncultured Oscillospiraceae bacterium | reverse complement strand
CCGGTAGGTGGCCTGGCGGAAGTCGCCCCCCTCAGTGTGCTTGTTGTGGGCCCGCCCGGCGATGAGGGTGATCTTCATATCCGTGATGGGGGAGCCGGTGAGCACGCCGGGGTGCTCCCGCTCCGCCAGATGGGTGAGGATCAGCCGCTGCCAGTTCAGATCCAGCTGGTCGGTGGAGCAGGCGCTGGCCAGGGTCAGGCCGCTGCCCCGGGGGGCGGGCTCCAGCAGGAGATGGACCTCGGCATAGTGGCGCAGGGGCTCGAAGTGGCCGATGCCGATGACCGGGGCGGCGATGGTCTCCCGGTACAGGATGGCCCCGGGGCCGAAGGACAGCTCCAGCCCGAAGCGCTCCCGGGCCAGGCGGGAGAGCACCTCCAGCTGCACCTCACCCATGACCTGAAGGAACAGCTGCCCCGTCTGCTCCTGCCAGCGCAGGTGCAGCTGGGGGTCCTCCTCCTCCAGCTGCCGCAGCAGGGGCAGGACGGTGTGGGGATCCCGGTCGAAGAGCACCTGACAGGTGAGCACCGGCTCCAGCGCCGGGGCGGGCAGCGGGGGCTGGGCCCCCAGAGCGTCCCCCGGGCGGGAGCGGGACAGGCCGGTGACGGCGCACAGGGTGCCCGCCGGGGCCTCCTCCGCCAATTCATACTTTTCCCCGGAGTACAGGCGCAGCTGATCGGCCTTGTCCGACCAGAGGGCGTTCTCCTCCAGCCCGGGGCGGGCGTTGGACAGGGTGTCCTTCACCCGCAGGGCGCCGCCGGTGACCTTCAGCCACGTCAGGCGCGCCCCCTGCCCGTCCCGGGAGATCTTATAGACCAGCGCGCCGAAGGCGGAGCCGTGCTCCGGGGCGGGGACATACCGGGCCAGACCGGCCAGCAGCTCGTCCACCCCCCGATCCCGCAGGGCGGAGCCGAACCAGCACGGGAACAGCCGCCGCCCGCCGATCAGGGCGGACAGCTGTCCATCGGACAGGCAGCCCCGCTCCAGATAGCGCTCTAAAAGTGCCTCGTCCCCAAGGGCGGCAGCCTCCTCATGGATCTCCGCCGGGGGCAGGGAGAAGTCCACACAGCCGCCGTCCAGATGCCGCCGCAGATCGTCCAGCAGGGCAGCCCGGTCCGCCCCGGGCAGGTCCATTTTGTTGACGAACAGCACCGTGGGCACCCCGTAGCGCTCCAGCAGCTTCCACAGGGTGCGGGTGTGAGCCTGAACGCCGTCAGTGCCGCTGATGACCAGAACGGCGCAGTCCAGCACCTGAAGGGCCCGCTCCGTCTCGGCAGAGAAGTCCACGTGGCCCGGGGTATCGATCAGCTGCAGTTCCGTGTCCCCCACGGTCAGCCGGGCCTGCTTGGAGAAGATGGTGATGCCCCGGTCCCGCTCGATGGCATCAGTGTCCAGAAAGGCGTCCCCGTGGTCCACCCGGCCCAGCCTGCGCAGCACCCCGGCGCGGTACAAAAGGGCCTCGGTCAGCGAGGTCTTGCCCGCATCCACGTGGGCTAATATTCCAATGACCAGCTTTTTCATGGCGGTCTCCTGTTCTGTGTCTCTGTGTTTATGGGTATCCTCCGCCCAATGGGCGGCTGTCTTTTATTATGGCATATCTCCCGCCGTTGTTCAATTCCCAAATTCTGGCCCGCGGCTTGCATTTTCCGGGGAAAGCGGTTAAAATCTCACTACAAGGCCGGACTCTTAACATATGGAAGGAGAAACGGTATGAAACGGCTTCTGGCGATCCTGGTGACCCTGAGCACGCTATTTGCCCTGTCCGCCTGCGGCAGCGCTCCCCAGCAGGGGGAGCAGCCCTCCTCGGTCTCCTCCGTCCCGTCCGCCGGGGATCTGTCCGTCCCGGAGGGGGTCCCCGATCCCGAGCAGCTGCCCCGCTCCTGCCGCCTGTACGCCCAGGAGTCGGCCCAGGCCGGCGCGGGGGAGGACTTCCCCAACGCGCCCATGTCCCCCTATGGGATGCAGGGACTGGGCACAAGCTACAACGTGCGCATGGCCGACGGCAGCTTCCGCGGCTTGGAGTGGGGCGCGGGGATGGTGCACGGCAACGTCCCCCTGCGGGAGATCGCACCGGAGGACCGGCTGCTAAAGGAGGATGACCGCACCGAGGTGGTCTGGGCGGGGGAGAAATACAGGTCCTTCGCTCTGAGCGCCCGGGACTGCGCCATCCCCAACCTGATGCCCGACGAGGGGCGGGGGGTGCTCCGCCTGAACATCATGGGGGACTGCACCGTGGACGGCGGCGGGCCGGACTATGAGTGCTTCGGCGGCTTCGACTGCGTCTACATCACCGGCAGCGGCACCCTGACCCTGACCAACACCGCCGGACTGGGCAGCGGGGGCAGCAGCCTGGCCCTGCCCGCCCTGATGATCGACGGCGACGTGACCGTGCGGTGCAAATACCTGTATCTGGCCGGGGGCCAGGAGCGGCAGGCCCCCTCCGTGGTCATGCTGGGCGGCGCCCTGTATACCGAAAGGCTCTGGACCGGGGGCGGCGACATCATGGCCGCCGGCGGCACCCTGCTGGCCCGGCAGATCGGAGAGAACGGCCGTCTGGTGCTGCGGGACGGCGTCCTGCTCACCGACGAGCTGGCGGACGCGGCGGAGATCCTGCTCAGCGGCGGCGCGGGCTATGTGTCCTCCGCCCTGCCCGCGGGCTGCGTGGTGCAGGCCGGGGCCGGCAGTCTGACGGCGGACGGGCTGGACCAGGCGGAGATCCACAAGGGGGACGCCGCCGTTCTGAACGCCGCCGAGGACGGCAGCATGTACTGCGCCACCGTCTATAGCCAGGAGTGGGCCCCCAGCGTGGGGGGCACCGCCTGGGAGGACCTGACCGCCATGGAGGCGGGAGGGCGGTATTTCAGCGGCCAGCTGGCCCTGATGAACGCCAACCTGCCGGAACTGCTGCCTTGGGGCGGCCTGTGCGTGTCCCTGTCCGGCAACAACATCATCACCGGCGATGTGGGCGGCACCAGCCTGCTGTTCACCGGGGCGGGCAATGTCACCGCCCAGAAGATCGGGATATGGGGCTGGGGGGTGACCCGGGCTCCGCTGATGGCCGTGAAGGGCCGGGGCACCGCCGTGACCCTGTACGGCGAGGGTGAATGCCTCACCATGGGCAGCAACGAGGGGGACGAGGGCCTTCTCCTGGTGGACGGCGGCGAGCTGACCTGCCGGGGGGACGTGTGGCTGCAGAACAGTCTGCTGTCCGTGCGCAGCGGCTCTCTGCGGGCCGACGGGACCGTGTCCATCGAAAAGGGCCGGGTGGAGATCCGCGGCGGCACTGTCACCCTGTCCCAGGGCCTGTGGCTGGGCGAGGGGGACATCGTCATCACCGGCGGCCGGGTCATCGTTCCCGGCGGGCTGGACGGCCTGGTGACGGACAACGGCACCGTCACAGTAGACGGCGGCTCGGTGCGGGAGCCGTAGGGCTTTTCGCGTTTTCACCTTCCGCCCGGGGCGGAAGGACCAATATCACACAAGGGAAAGGAACAGCTTATGGCGATCTTAGTATTGGGCGGGGCCGGATATATCGGCTCCCACACGGTGTACGCGCTGGTGGAGGCCGGCCGGGACGTGGTGGTGGCCGACAACTTGGTCACTGGCTTCCGGGCCGCCGTCCACCCCAAGGCCCGCTTCTATCGGGCGGACATCCGGGACCGGGCGGCCATGGATCAGATCTTTGAACAGGAGGACATCGAGGGGGTCATCCACTTTGCCGCCGCCTCCCAGGTGGGGGAGTCCATGACCGACCCCCTGAAGTACTACGACAACAACCTCTGGGGCACCACCTGCCTGCTGAAGGCCATGGCGTCCCACGGGGTGGATAAGATCGTGTTCTCCTCCACCGCCGCCACCTACGGCGAGCCGGAGCGGGTGCCCATTCAGGAGAGCGACCCCACCGTGCCCACCAACTGCTACGGCCAGACCAAGCTGGCCATGGAGCAGATGATGTTCTGGGTCAGCCGGGCCAACGGCCTGCGCTATGTGGCCCTGCGGTACTTCAACGCCGCCGGAGCTCACCCCTCCGGCGCCATTGGCGAGGCCCACCAGCCGGAGACCCATCTGATCCCCCTGGTGCTCCAAGTGCCCAACCGCCAGCGGGAAAAGGTCTATATCTTCGGCGAGGACTACCCCACCCGGGACGGCACCTGCGTGCGGGACTACATCCACGTGTGCGACCTGGCCCAGGCCCACATCCTGGCCCTGGACTACCTGCTGAACGGCGGAGAGAACAACGTGTTCAACCTGGGCAACGGCGTGGGCTTTACGGTGAAGGAGGTCATCAACGTGTGCCGGGCCGTCACCGGTCACCCCATCCCCGCGCAGGCGGAGGGCCGCCGGGCGGGGGACCCCGCCCAGCTGATCGCCTCCTCGGACAAGGCCAAGCAGGTGCTGGGCTGGAGGCCCGCCTTCGACAGTCTGGAGACCATCGTCTCCACCGCCTGGAACTGGCACAAAAACCATCCTCAAGGCTACACACATTGAAAAACAGAGCGCCCCGGCATCAGCCGGGGCGCTCTGTTTTATGCTTCCATCAGCTTGACTGTGACGGTCAACTCCTGTCCGCCCCGCAGGACGGTC
>CAKUHX010000129.1 GCA_934659475.1 uncultured Oscillospiraceae bacterium | reverse complement strand
GCCCTTGCCGGAGGATTTTAATACCGCCCACCCACCCGTTTTTGGTATAGGGGGCTCCGCCCCCTATGACCCCCGCGGCCCGATGAGGGCATCGGGCCCTACGATGATGCCGCCAACGAACGTTACACGCCGTAGGGGCGGATATTATCCGCCCGAAAAACAGGGAGCCATCCATACAGATGGCTCCCTGTTTCTTTTTATTCCTCGTCCAGCTTGAGCACTGCCATAAATGCCTCTGTGGGCAGCTGGACGGTACCCAACGTCCGCATTTTCTTTTTGCCCTCTTTCTGCTTCTCCAGCAGCTTCTTCTTCCGGGTGATGTCGCCGCCGTAGCACTTGGCCAGCACGTCCTTGCGCATGGCCTTCACCGTCTCCCGGGCGATGATCTTGCCGCCGATGGCGGCCTGCACCGGCACCTCGAACAGCTGGCGGGGGATGTTCTCCTTCAGCTTTTCGCAGATCCGGCGGGCCCGGGCATAGGCCTTCTCCCGGTGGACGATGAAGGACAGGGCGTCCACCTGGTCGCCGTTGAGCAGCAGGTCCACCTTCACCAGGTCGCTCTTCTCGTAGCCCTCCAGCTCGTAGTCCAGGCTGGCGTAGCCCTTGGTACGGGCCTTCAGGGCGTCGAAGAAGTCGTAAATGATCTCCCCGATGGGCATGGAGTAGTGCAGCTCCACCAGATTGGTGTCCAGATACTGCATGTCCTTGAACACCCCCCGGCGTTCCTGACACATGGGCATGATATTGCCCACATAATCCGGCGGGGTGATGATGGTCACCTTGGCGAAGGGCTCCCGGGCCTCGGCGATGGAGCCGGGGTCGGGGTAGTTGTGGGGGTTGTCTACCCGGACCACAGTGCCGTCGGTCTTTGTGACCTCATAGATCACGGAGGGCAGCGTGGTCACAAGGTCAAGGTCGAACTCCCGCTCCAGCCGCTCCTGGATGATCTCCATGTGCAGCATCCCAAGAAAACCGCAGCGGAAGCCGAAGCCCAGGGCCACAGAGGACTCAGGCTCGAAGGACAGGGCGGCGTCGTTCAGCTGGAGCTTTTCCAGGGCGTCCCGCAGGTCGGGGTACTTGCTGCCATCCTCGGTGTAGATGCCGCAGTACACCATAGCCTGAGCGGGGCGGTAGCCGGGCAGAGGCTCGGCCGCCGGGCGCTCCGCACCGGTGATGGTGTCGCCCACCCGGGTGTCCTTCACGTTTTTGATGGAGGCGGTGAACCAGCCCACCTCGCCGGCGGACAGGGTGGGGGCGGACTCCATCCCCAGGGGGCGGAGATAGCCGCAGTCCAGCACCTGGAACTGGCTGCCGGTGGACATCATCTGCACGGCCATGCCCTTCTTCAGGGTGCCCTCCATGATGCGGAAGTAGACGATCACGCCCACATAGGGGTCGTACTGGCTGTCGAACACCAGGGCCTTCAGGGGGGCGTCGGCGTCCCCCCGGGGGGCGGGGATGTTCTGCACGATGTCCTCCAGCACGGCGGGGATGTTGATGCCCATTTTGGCGGAGATCTCCGGGGCGTCCTGGGCGGGCAGGGCCAGGATGTTTTCGATCTCGTCCTTCACCCGCTGGGGGTCGGCGGCGGGCAGATCGATCTTGTTGATCACGGGCAGGATCTCCAGGTCGTGCTCCATGGCCAGATAGGTGTTGGCCAGGGTCTGGGCCTCGATGCCCTGGCTGGCGTCCACGATGAGCACCGCGCCGTCGCAGGCGGCCAGGGAGCGGGAGACCTCGTAGTTGAAGTCCACGTGGCCCGGGGTGTCGATCAGGTTCAGGTGATAGGTCTGGCCGTCCTGAGCCTGATATTCCAGCCGCACCGCCCGGGCCTTGATGGTGATGCCCCGCTCCCGCTCCAGGTCCATGTTGTCCAGCAGCTGGCTGGCCATCTGCCGCTGCTCTACGGCGTGGCACTGCTCGATCAGCCGGTCGGACAGAGTGGATTTGCCGTGGTCGATGTGAGCGATGATAGAAAAGTTGCGGATCTTAGATCGGTCTGTCATTGGGAAACCTCCTTGGGCAAATACACTCCCGCCGCAGGCGGGCGCGCCGAAGGCGCGTAAATCAAAAATAATCGGGGCCCCCGGCAAAGCCGCAGGCTTTGTTGGGGAGAGGAGGAGCCGCAAAGTGAGTGAGCTTTCGCCTTTCAGGCGGAAGCGAGGGATGCGGCGCGGGCGACGACGAGATCGATGTGAGCGATGATAGAAAAGTTGCGGATCTTAGATCGGTCTGTCATTGGGAAACCTCCTTGGGGTGATCTTTCTTATACCCGCCCGCCCACCCATTTTTGGTATAGGGGGCTCCGCCCCCTATGACCCCCGCGGGCCGCCACATGGGGCGGCCCCTACATGATGCGATGGACGTTACACACCGTAGGGCAAGGGCAGAGCCCTTGCCGGCCTCAATACCGCCGGTCCAGGATCTCCACGATGTCCCCCATCAGGCCGTCGTTGCAGTGGCACAGGATGCGGGCGCCCCACTGGCGCACCTCGGGGGCGCAGTTGGCGGGGGCGAAGGGGATGGCGGACAGCTGCAGCATGGAGATGTCGTTCTGATTGTCCCCGGCGCAGTAGATATTTTCCCGCGCGATCCCCAGCATATCCGCCAGGCGGGCCACCATGCTGCCCTTGGTGCTGCCCCGGTCGGTCAGCTCCAGATAGTAGCGGTTGGAGAACACCGCCTCATACCGCTCCGGGCAGTGCTCCAGCAGCCATGCCCGGGCCCGCAGCAGCACGTCGTGCTCCTGCTGCAAAATGACCTTTCCCCACGGGGTGGGCATCTGGGCGATGGGGCACTGGGTATAGGTGGTGCCCACCTTCTTCATGTGTCCGGCGGTGACGGCGTTGAAGTTATAGACATAGATGTCCTCGCCATGATAGGCCTCGAAGCCCAGCTCCGGGATGGCCGCGGTCAGGGCGGCCATGTCATCCGGCGCCCGGGGGTCCAGCAGGGTCTGCACCAGAAAGCGCTCCTGCTGAAAATCGTAGATGGCGGAGCCGTTGGACAGCACCACCGGGGCG
Organism: uncultured Oscillospiraceae bacterium; assembly: GCA_934659475.1. Taxonomy (GTDB): domain Bacteria; phylum Bacillota; class Clostridia; order Oscillospirales; family Oscillospiraceae; genus Lawsonibacter. Next base: position 1,570 of record CAKUHX010000129.1, on the reverse strand, counting down.
TTGATGGGGGCCAGATGGACGTAGGGGGCAAAGGTGGTGTGGGCCCGGCCGGTGGCCACGGTGAACCGCCCGCCCTGGGCGATGAAGTAGTCCAGGGCCTTTCGGTTCCGGGGGCAGACCTGCCGGTCCAGTCCGTATAGAGTGTCGTCAAAATCGCTGGCCAGCAGCACACCGTCAAATTTTCCCACAGCGCTCTCCTTTTTGTCTGGTATATGGGATCGGCGCCCCGCTCCCGTCCACGGACACCTTCACGCCCGTGTCCAGGCCCAGGTCGTAGGCCAGGCGGTCGGGGATCACGAACTGCCGCTCTCCCCCGGCGCTGTCCCGGGCCACTACGGTGACCTTGGGCTCCTGTCCGGCGGGGCGGCCCTCACAGCCGAAGTCCTCCTCGATGATGTCGGTGACGGTCAGGATCTCCATGGCCGCCCCTCAGCCGTTGAAGCGGTTCATGGCCCTGTCCGGCCCCTCGGCCAGCAGGCACTCCACCGCGTCCGCCGCCCGCTTCACGGCGGCGTCCATGGCCTTCTTGTCCTCACCGGTGAACCTGCCCAGCACCCAGTCGGCCAGGTCGTAGTCGGGGTGGGGCTTCTCCCCCACTCCCACCCGGATGCGGGGGAACTGGTCGGTGCCCAGGTGCTGGATGATGTTCTTCAGGCCGTTGTGGCCCCCGGCGGAGCCCCCCCGGCGGATGCGCAGCCGGCCCACGGCCAGGGCGGTGTCGTCGGAGATCACCAGCACATGGTCCGGGGGGATCTTATAGAAGTCGGCGGCGGGGCGCACCGCCTCTCCCGACAGGTTCATATAGGTCACCGGCTTCATCACCAGCACCTTCTGCCCGCTGATGGTCACCACATCGGTCAGGGCCTTGAACCGCAGCTTCTGGATCGGGGAGCGGCAGCGCTCACCGATCTCATCGGCCACCATGTAGCCCACGTTGTGGCGGGTGTTTTCGTATTTTTCGCCGGGGTTGCCCAGACAGACCAGCAGCCAGGACGCCCCGCCGGAGCTTTTGAAAAACATAGATGTGTTCCTTTCTTCCGGCGCCATTCCCCGCCTCCGTCCGGGGACGGGGGCAGAGAATGGGACCGGGGATGATGGCTTGTCCCCGGGGACAAGATCCGGGGCGGGCAGGTGCCCGCCCCGGAAGAACGACGAAGGATCAGGAGAACAGGGGAGAAACGGAGGTCTCCATGTAGATGTGGCTGATGGCCTCGGCAAACATATGGGCCACGGAGATATACTTGATCTTGGGGCTGTTCACGTCGGGCTTGGAAGGGATGGTGTTCAGGAAAATGACCTCGTCCAGAACGCTCTCGTTGATGCGCTGGATGGCGGGGCCGGAGAGGATGCCGTGGGAGGCGCAGGCGGTCACGTCCTTGGCGCCGCCGATGTCCACCAGAGCCTTGGCCGCATGGCACAGGGACCCGCCGGTGTCCACCATGTCGTCCAGAATGATCACGTGCTTGTCCCGCACGTCGCCGATGATGTTCATCACCTCGGAGGAGTTGGCCTTCTGCCGGCGCTTGTCCACGATGGCCATGGGCATGTCCAGCTTCTGGGCGAAGGCCCG
>CAKUHX010000128.1 GCA_934659475.1 uncultured Oscillospiraceae bacterium | reverse complement strand
GAGCCGGAAACACTTCCGCTCCGGCCTGTGACCGGAAGGAGCTGCCCTCCCGCGGCCGCTCCCGGAACAGGCTGCTCTCTTTATGAAGCAAAAGGGTCAACACTACTTTTAGAGATGCGGAGATCGGATGTCTACGGACGGCCGTTCTCTCTGATCGAATGACGCGGGTGGGCGCTCCCTCCGCCCCGGCACGATCATGCTGCCCCGCACACGCAGATTTGAGAACCGATATTAAAAATGAGGATCGGTATCCTCATTTTCTCCTCCTGTACAGCCGGAAGCGTCAGGGCGCCCCTCTATCCCTTTGTCTGTTTTTGACAGTTTGGCGTGCTGCATATCCCGGGTCTGCTATTATATATGATAAGATCCGGGCAGTTTCAACCTTATTTGTTCGGTTTGGCACGGATCATGCTATGTATACTGAGGAAATGTTTGGGACGCATTTGCGCGCCCTCAAAGCTGTTAAGATCGAACTGCAAGGGAGAATCGCAATGAATCGAACCGAAACACTGATCGCCATTCTGAAGGACCAGGTCGTTCCCGCCCTGGGCTGCACCGAACCCGGCGCCGTGGCTTACGCCGTGGCCCGCGCCAAGGAGCTTTTGAATGGGAAAGTGGACTCCATGGTGGTATATGTAGATAAGAATGTGCTGAAAAACGGCATGGGCGTGGGCATCCCCGGCACCCCCGAGCGCGGCATCGTCTTTGCCTGCGCCCTGGCGCTGGAGATCGGCAAGTCCGAAAACAAGCTGGAGGCCCTGAAGGGCGCCACTCCCGAGTCCATCGATGCCGCCCGGAAGATCGCCGCCAGCGGCTGCATCGACCTGCGCCTGAAGGAGGACGCCCCCGGCCTGTATATCTCCGTAGACGCCAGGGGTGAAAACGGCGAAAGCCGCGTGGTCATCGAGGGCACCCACACCAATATCACTTATGAGGCGGTCAACGGCAAGGTGATCAAGCAGAGCGCCCCTCCGGCCCGCTGCGAGGACACCGAGGCCGGCTCCGGCATCCGCGAGGAGATCAAGAAGTATAACATCCAGGACCTGGTGGACTTCGCCAACAACGTCTCCGACGAGGACATCGCCTTCATGCAGGACGGCATCGATATGAACATGGCCATCGCCAGCGACGCCATCCAGCGCGGCCTGCACATCTGCAACACCATGCTGAAGAACGACTCCAGCCTGGCCGGCAAGGCCAAGGCCTACACCGCCGCTGGCAGCGAGAACCGCATGTCCGGCAGCCCCCTGCCCGTTATGAGCAGCGCCGGCAGCGGCAACCACGGCATCACCGCCATCATCCCTATCACGGTGATCGGCACCGGCCTGGGCATCGACATCAAGAAGATCCGCCGCTCCGTGGCTCTGAGCCACCTGGTGACCAACTATATCAAGGTATTCCTGGGGCCCCTGTCCCCCGTCTGCGGCTGCGGCGTGGCCGCCGGTGTGGGCGCCGCCGCCGGCCTGACCTATATGCAGGGCGGCAATGTGGAGCAGATCAAGGCCGCGATCAACAACATGAGCGCCGGCATCACCGGCATGCTGTGCGACGGCGCCAAGATGGGCTGCAGCATCAAGGTCTCCTGCGCCGCCTCCGCCGCCATCGACGCCAGCAACCTGGCCCTGAGCCATGTGGAGATCCCCTCTGACAACGGCATCCTCAGCAGCAAGCCCGAGCTGACCATGCAGAACATCGCCACCGTATCTGTGAAGGGCATGGATCACACGGACAACGTGATCCTGCAGTTGATGCTCAACCGCACCTGAGCCATCCATGCGTGACCCGCCCCCTCTGTGAGTGCCAGTAAAACGACCTGTCGCTCGCAGGGGGGCGTATTGCTATTTCCCGGGGAACACCGTTCATACCCTGCCCATTCGATATATTATATATATAAAGGTATCTGTCCCGCAGACAGCAGAGGGCGCCCCATGGTGCAAGTCCGGCAAAAACTTCGTTCTGTCTGAGCGGTATCTCTTGCAGATCCGGGCAAAATGCGGTATTCTTATTTTTGAGAATTTGACCCCTGAAGGGAGGCCCCTATGAACGTATTAGATCTGATCGTACCGGAGTTGAAATATCTGGCCAACACCCTGTCCGCCGTGCTGGATCTGGACATCACCATCGTGGATGCCAGTCTGAAGCGTCTGGTGGGCACCGGCCACATGGAGAAGAAGGTGGGTGACCTCTCCCCCGAGGGCTCCGCCTTCAGCCAGTGTATCCAGAGCGGACGGCACCTCTTTGTGGAGGAGCCCCGCGTCTCCTCCATCTGCCGGAGCTGCTCCGCCCGCCAGACCTGCACCGAGGAGGTAGAGTTCTGCATCCCCATCCGCTACAACGGCCGGATCGTAGGCGTGCTGGGCATGTGCGCCTTCTCCCAGACCATGAAGGACGAGATCATCCGAAACAAGGACCATATGCTGGCCTTTGAGGAGCAGCTGAGCAAGCTCATCTCCTCCATCCTGCGGGAGCGGGAGTTTGAATCTATTCTGGAATACCACTCCAGCGAGCTGATGACCCTTGTGAACAGCCTGGATGAGGGCGTATTGATCCTGAATAAGAGCGGCGATGTTTTAACGGCCAACCGCCACATGTTCCAGATCCTGGACATGGAGGAGCGCCCGCTGAACGAGCACGACCGCCTGCGGCTGTCCGACCTCCTGCCCGAGCAGCTGTGCGCCCAGCTGGAGGAGCCTGCCGCCCCCGCCCGGCAGGTGGGGCCGGTGGTGATAAACCGGCGGGAGTACCTGGTCACCGTCAACGCCATCGAGGTAAAAAGCGGGCGCACCGGCACCATCCTTCTGTTCTCAGACTTTGGAAAAATGCGCCAGTACGTCATGCGCGCGGAGAAAAAGAAGAACATCATCACCTTCGACGACATCCTGGGCGAGTGCGAGGCCATCAAGAACGCCCGCCAGCAGGCCCGGCAGATCGCGGAGTATGACGTATCCGTCCTTTTGACCGGCGAGACCGGCACCGGCAAGGACCTGTTCAGCCAGGCCATCCATTCAGCCTCCGCCCGCAAGGACAACATCTATATGCCCATCAACTGCGGCGCCATCCCCGAGAACCTGATCGAAAGCGAAATGTTCGGCTATGACAAGGGGGCCTTTACCGGGGCCACCACCAGCCACCCCGGCAAGCTGGAGGTGTGTAAGGACGGCACGCTGCTGCTGGATGAGGTGGGCGAGCTGCCCCTTCAGACCCAGGTAAAGCTGCTGCGCGCCCTGGAGAACAAGGAGATCGTCCGCGTAGGCGGCCACACCCCCACCCGGGTCAACCCCCGCATCATCGCCGCCACCCACCGGGATCTGAGCCAGATGATGAAGGACGGGACCTTCCGGGAGGATCTGTTCTACCGCCTGAATGTAGTGTCCATCCACATCCCGCCCCTGCGGGAGCGGGGCTATGACATCATCCTACTGGCCCGCTGTTTCCTGGAGCGCTTTGCCAAGACCTATAACAAGCCCATCACCGGCTTTACCGATGAGTGCGAAAAGCTGCTGATGCGCTACTCCTTCCCCGGCAACATCCGCGAACTGCGGAACATCGTGGAATACGCCGTGATCTTCGGGCGGGACAGCCTGTGCGGGGCCGACCTGATCCGCGGCAAGCTGCAGCCCGGCGCGCAGCCGGCCCAGCTGAATCTGAGCCAGATGATCCGCCAGTACGAGCGGCAGCTGATCTGCCAGCAGGTGCAGGAGGCCGGCGGCACCGCCGATGCCAAGCGGGAGGTGGCCAAGCAGCTGGGCATCAGCGTGGCCACCCTCTATCGAAAGATGGGCGAGGAACCTTAAGGGCAGACCGGTCGCAGACATGACTTCCTTGTCATGTATAGCTTTTCCACCTCCGGGGCATACTTCCCGCAGAGCTCATAACAGGAGGTGCTATTTATGGTAATGGACAAGGTCGCTCTGACCCTGCTGATCATCGGCGGGCTGAACTGGGGCAGCGTGGGGCTGTTCCGCTTCGACCTGGTGGCCTTCGCCTGCGGCGGCTCCGCCACGGTGCTGGCCCGGATCATTTACACGCTGGTGGGCCTGTCCGCCCTGTGGTGCATCACACTGCTGTTCCGTCAGGGAGACGGCAGCGGACGTTCCTCAGCCCAGACATGACCTGTCTCCCCCGGCAGCGCCGCTGCCGGGGGATCTTTATGTCCTCCCCCGCGTCTCCTTATGCATATTTTTCGGTCCATTCATTTTTATATCCATTTTTAGTGCATTATTGCCGGGATGATCAAAAAATTTTCTGCATGATCATGCAGAAAGACACTTGCATTTCCGCTCCATCGGTGATAGACTGTGACCATAAGATCACGGTGGGCCCCGCGCCCTCGAAAACAGGAGGCAATTGCAATGTCTGAGATCAAAAAAGTCGTCCTCGCTTATTCCGGAGGACTGGATACTTCTATCATCATCCCCTGGCTGAAGGAGAACTACAACGACCCCGAGATCATCGCCGTGGCCGCCGATGTGGGCCAGGGGGATGAGCTGGACGGTCTGGAGGAAAAGGCTAAAAAGACCGGCGCCAGCAAGCTGTACATCGCCGACCTGGTGGACGAGATGGTGGACGATGTCATCATCCCCTCCATGAAGATGGGCGCTTCTTACGAGCAGTACCTGCTGGGCACCGCCTTT
>CAKUHX010000127.1 GCA_934659475.1 uncultured Oscillospiraceae bacterium | reverse complement strand
GACCTGGTGAACATGATCTTTGCGGCCATGCTGGTCTGCTCCGTTATCATGATCATTGTGGAGTTCTATGGCATCCGCGTCTTCTCCAAGATCATCGACGTGCCCCGGGAGATCCTGTATCCCGTGGTGCTGGCCATCTGTGTGGTAGCCGCTTACGCCAACAACCGCCAGATGTTTGACGTATGGCTGCTGCTGGTGTTCGGTATTCTGGGCTTCCTGATGTCCAAATTCGGTCTGCCCCGGGCCTGCTTTGTGATGGGCCTGGTGCTGGGCAGCAACATTGAGACCAATCTGCGCCGCGCGCTTCAGCTGAGCAAGGGCAGCTTCGCCCCCTTCTTTACCCGTCCCGTCAGCTGTATCCTGCTGATCATCACCTTTGCCATCATTGTTCGTTCCGTCGCCACCCGCGTCAAGGACAGCCGGGCGGCAGCCAAGGAGGAGAAATAACCATGCTGAAATGGCCTGAAGTCCCCAAGGACACCGCCGGCAAGGCGCTGACCTGGATGGCCAACCCCTGGATGCTCTATCACAAGGGCTTCCGGGTGATGGAGAATGTTTACTTTGTGGGTACCAGCTGGGTATCCGTATTCCTGCTGGATACCGCCGAAGGCCTGGTGCTCATTGACTGCGCCATGCAGGAGAACGTCTATCAGATCGTGGACAACATCCGCAGCCTGGGCTTTGACCCTCACAAGATCAAGAAGCTGCTGCTGACCCACGGTCACTTTGACCACTGCGGCGCGGCCCGCGCCATTCAGGAGATGAGCGGCTGCGAGATCTGGATCGGCCAGGGGGACGCCATGTTCTTCACCGAGCGGCGGGATCTGATCGCCTTTGAGGATCATGTGCCTGAGTTTGAGCTGACCGGCTGCTATGACTACAGCAAGCCCATCGACCTGGGCAACATCGTGCTGGAGGCTGTCCACTGCCCGGGACATACCCCCGGCGTGACCTCCTTCTTCTTCTCTGTGCAGCACAAGGGCCGCACGGTGAACTGTGCCATCCACGGCGGCCTGGGCTCCGCCCTGGTCTCCCGCGCCAATCTGGAGAAGAACCGTCTGCCCCTGAGTCTGCAGCAGGACTACTGCGAGAGCATCGACAAGGTCATTGACCGGCCGGTGGACGTGGTGCTGCCCTCTCACGCCGGTCACTGCGTGGACTACGACTTCTTTAAGATTGCGGACAACGACGACGGCTCCGGCGACGGCTTCATTGATCCCGGCGCATGGAAGCGGATGCTGACCAAGAAAAAGTCGGAACTTCTGGCGCTGATCGAGAGCGGAAAATAAGAAAACGCGATCCGGTCAGGCCAGCGCCTGGCCGGATCCTTTTTTGAAACGGAGGACACCATGTATCAGCTTATCATCCGAAACGGCACGGTGACCGATCCCGGCTGCGGCGTGTCCAAGGCCGCGGACATCGCGGTGGAGGACGGCCGGATCGCCGGTGTGGGGGACTACGCCGGGGCTCCGGCCACCCAGGTCATCGACGCGGCGGGGTGCATCGTCACCCCCGGCCTGATTGACCACCACGCCCACCTGTACCCCCTGGCGGGCATCGGCATCCCCGCCGAGGCCGTGTGCTTCCGCTCCGGCGTGACCACGGCGGTGGACGCGGGCAGCACCGGCTGCCGCAATTTCGAGCAGTATGTCCCCCTGATGCGGGGGGCCAAGCTGCGGATGCGGGCCTATCTGAACGTGTGTTCCACGGGGCTGGCCTCGCTGCCCGCCCACCTGGAGGATGTGGATTCCGCCCACTTTGAGGAGGGGGAGATCCGCCGGGTGATGGACAGCTATGGCGACCTGCTGCTGGGCCTGAAGCTGCGCACCAGCAGCGAGATCGTGGGCCGGATGGGGTATGAGCCCCTGCGGCAGACGGCGGCCATGGCCCGGCGGGCGGGCACTACGGTGATGGTGCACTGCACCAATCCCCCGGGAACCATTCCGGAGCTGCTGGACTGCCTGCAGGCCGGAGACGTGATGACCCACATGTATATGAACAAGGGGAACACCCTGCTGGACGAAGAGGGCAAGGTGTGCCGCCAGGCCCACGAGGCCCGCGGCCGCGGCGTGCTGTTCGAGGCGGCGGATGCCCGGGCCCACTTCTCCTTCGAGGTCAGTCAGGCAGCCATTGGGGAGGGCTTCCTGCCCGACCTGATCGCTACCGACCTGACCCGGCTTAGCATGAATCTGCGGCCCACGGCCTTCAGCCTGGACAACCAGATCGCGAAGTACACCCAGCTGGGCATCCCCTTTGAGACGGTGCTGAAGGCCTGTACCGCCGCCCCCGCCCGGTATATGGGCATGGAGGGGGAGATCGGCTGTCTGACCCCCGGGGCCTGCGCGGACATCGCCGTGTTCCGCCGGGAGGAGAGCACCATCCCCTTCGGCGACCGGCCTTACGGTGACCCTGCGGGCAGGGAGTACCCCTGTCAGTGGCGGCTGCGCACCATGCTGACCGTCTGCGGCGGCGAGATGGTCTATCGGGACGAGATGTTCTGAGACGGTAAGATTTTCGCGGCGCAGTCCGGCTTTTTCACGGAAAACCGAGGACTGGCCTACGTGTATCCCGGCTCGAACAAGGGACAAAGCCCCTTGCTCGACAGAACAGCGCCTGCCCGGCTTTTGCCGGGCGGGCGCTGTGTCTGTTTTTCCCCAAACGGGGCGGGCATCTTCACGGAATTTTTCGTTGACAGGGGAAATGATCCTGCTTATAATATGTGACAGATCGTCATAAAGTGACAGAGTGTCATAGAAGGGAGGCCATTTCTTGCCTACCGGAACTTTTTTTCGACTGCCGGAGGAGAAGCGCGCCCGGCTGATGGATGCGGCCTGGGAGGAGTTTTCCGCCACGCCCTACGCCAAGGTGTCCGTCAACCGCATCATACAGACGGCCCAGATCCCAAGGGGCAGCTTTTATCAGTACTTTACCGACAAGGAGGAGCTGTTCCTCTATATGATGGAGGATCTGCAAAGCGGTCTGAAGGAGAAGCTGTCCCAGTGTCTGGAGCAGGCGGAGGGCGACCTGTTCCGGCTGCCCATGCTGGTGATGGACTGGGCCGAGGGCAGCGGCGGACAGCTGGACCCCCAGATAAAGCGCTTTGCCCAGATCGCCTTTATGAACCAGGGGACGGATGTCTTTCAGTTTCTGCCCCGGCCGGAGCGGCTGCTGCCCGACGACGTGCGGGACAAGGTGAACACCGCCGGGCTGCGGCGGAGCGACCCGGAGTTTCTGGACGATATTTTCTTTTTTGCGGTCTCCGCCATGTGCTGCACGCTGATGGAGATCCTGCGGGCGCCGGAGCGCGCCCAGACCCTGCGGGAGCGGCTGAGGGAGCGGACCGAGCTGCTGCGGCTGGGATGCGTCAAGACCGGCTGAGAGTCGGCAGACCCTGTAGTTAAGGAGGACTAACCATGAAGAAACGGTACATAGCCGCGGCCCTGGCGGCGGCCCTTGCCCTGTCTCTGGCGGCGGGAGCTCTGGCCGACGAGCCGGAGCAGCAGGACGCCCCCCGGCCCGCACAGAGTCAGGAGACGCTGGACGTGGGGCAGGACAGCGCCCCCAGTCAGGACATCCCCCGGCAGGAGGACAGCTCCGCCGGACAGGAGCCGACCCCCTCCCCCGCCCCGGCGGGCACGCTGACCTATGACCAACTGGAGCAGCAGGTGCGGGCCGGGGATCTGAAGATCCTGATCCTGGAGGAGAACATCGCCTCGGCTCAGGCCACCGACTTTGACAAGATCCGGGAGGATCTGCGGGATCAGCTGAACTCCATCGCCAACCAGCAGTGGCAGCTGATCGGCGGCGGCAGCGGCGGCGGACAGGACTACAGCCAGCTGTTCACCGATGCCGCCGGGGCCACGGCGCAGGATCAGTATCTGTACGGCGCGGTAAATGCCCTTCAGAGCGGCATGACCGCCATGAGCAATATGATGACCTCCTCCACCCGCCAGACCCTGCAGAGCGCCTATGACGCGGTGAAGGAGCAGTACGACGACCTGAAGGACGGCAAGACCCAGAAAACCGCGGCTGACAGCGTCCGGATGATGGAGAACATGGTGAACAGCGAGGTGAAGCTGGCTCAGGCCACCTACGCCCAGCTGGTGGAGCTGGACGCCGCACTGGACACCCTGGACCGCTCGTTGGCCGCCCTGGACCGACAGGTGGAGGAGCTGGAGCTGCGCTACAAGCTGGGGCAGATCTCCGCCCTGACGCTGGAGCAGGTAAAGTCCGGCCGCGCCACGCTGGCCAGCCAGCGGGAGACCTATGCCAGCCAGGCCCGCTCCGGCCTGATGGCTCTGGAGTTCATGACCGGACGGGATCTCACCGGCACCCTGAAGCTGGGCAGCCTGCCCGCCGTCACCGCCGATCAGGTGAGCGCCATGAATCTGGAGAAGGACATGGCCGCCGCGAAGGAGAAGAGCTGGACCCTGTACGACGCCCAAAATACCCTGGACGACGCCAAGGAGACCTTTGACGACGCCGGGGACGAGTCATCTGAAGCAGGTCAAAGCAGAGAAGAACACGGTGAAGCCGCCGTGCTTTTCTCTGCTTTGAGCGTTGATCAGGCGCGTCGCGCCGGAAAGGAGAAAGCCAATGAACATCCGCAAGCCCGCAGATTACACCACCATGTTTGCCGCGCTGGACGCGCTTATGGCGGCACAGCTCCCGCAGATGGAATTGTACTGTGAG
>CAKUHX010000126.1 GCA_934659475.1 uncultured Oscillospiraceae bacterium | reverse complement strand
GGGGCGCCTGGTATCTAATCACCGGACTGATGTCCTGGCGGCGGCCCCTGGACTATGGCCGCCATCCGGCGCGCACCCGCTTTGCGGTGCTCATCGCCGCCCGGAACGAACAGGAAGTCATCGGCCCCCTGGTGGACAGCCTGCTGCGGCAGGATTACCCGAAAGAACTGTATGATGTGTGGGTCATCCCCAACAACTGCACCGACGACACCGCCGGGGCCGCCAGAGCCGCAGGGGCCAGGGTGATGGAGTGCACCGTGCCTGTCAAGTGCAAGGGAGAGGTGCTCCGGTTCGCATACAGCCGCCTGTGCCACAAGGGCTATGACGCCTACTGCGTCTTTGACGCGGACAATGTGGCGGCCCCGGACTTCCTGTGGGAGATGAACAACGCCTACTGCTGCGGCGCCCGGGCGGCCCAGGGCTACCGGGACAGCAAGAACCCCTTTGATACCGCGGTGTCCGGCTGCTGCTCCATCTACTACTGGATGATGGACCGCTTTTATAACGGCGGCAAGAACGGTCTGGGCTTGTCCGCCATGATCAACGGGACAGGCTTTATGGTGGCGGACAGCACGCTGAAAAGGCTGGGCGGCTGGTGTACCGGCACCATCAGCGAGGACATGGAGATGACCGTGCTGTGCGCACTGGCGGATGTGAAGGTGCACTGGGTGCCCCTTGCCCGCACCTTTGACGAGCAGCCCCTCACTCTGGCCCAGTCCAACTGCCAGCGCCGCCGGTGGACCAGCGGCACCTTTCAGGTGGCCCAGGCCTATCTGCCCCGGGTGGGGCAGGGGCTGGCCCTAAGGCCCGCTCTGCCGCTGGCCGATCTGGGCATCACGCTGCTGCTGCCGGCCTATCAGATCGCCATGCTGATGAATATGACAGTGGGGGCGCTGTCCGCCTTCTTTGGCGGCAGCACGATCCAGGAGGGGATGGGCCGCCTGCTGGCCTACGGGGGCAGCAGTCTCGCCTTTACCGCCCTGGTGACCACCCTGAGCGTGGTGCTGGTGCTGACGGTGGAGGGCAAGTGGGACCGCCGCCTGTGGAAGGCGGTGGGGGTCTACTGGCTGTTCCTGCTCACCTGGCTGCCCATCACAGCGGCCAGCCTGGTCAAGGGCACCACCAGTTGGGAGCAGATCCGCCACACCCGCAGCATCCGGGCCGAGGCCGTACTGGTCAAGAAATGAATACATAAGCAGAGTCCCTCTCCGCTGATGCGGAGGGGGACTCTGTGTCTCTTACGCCAGTGTGAGGGAAGAGGCCAGCACCTCATCCATAGTGGGGATAGAGGGGGCGGCGCCCGGACGGGTGACGGCGATGGCCGCCGCCTTGGAGGCCAGGTCCAGGGCCCGCTCCACCGGCTGCCCGCTGGCCATGGCGGCCACGAAATAGCCGGTGAAGGTGTCTCCCGCGGCGGTGGTGTCCACGGCGTGGGCCTGATAGATGCCATGACGCAGGCGGCGCTGGCCGTCGTCGTAGATGCAGCCCCGGCTGCCCAGGGTGAGCAGCAGCCTGCTGTGGGGCCACTTCTTCCGCAGCAGGTCCAGCATCTCCTCCTCGTTCTGGGTGCCGCTGAGGGCAGCCCCCTCGATCTCGTTGAACACGAACAGGCCGACCAGCTCCAGAGGCAGCTGCATCAGCTTGTCATCGATGGGAGAGGGGTTCAGCACGATGGACAGCCCCCGCTTTGCAGCCCCCTCCATGATGTAGTCCAGCTGGTTGATCTCATTTTGCAGCATCAGAAGATCCCCGGGGCGGAACCAGTCCAGCACCTTGTCCACCTCGTCCTGCCGAATGTCCTGGTTGCTGCCACCATACAGCAGGATACAGTTCTGGCCGCTGGGATCCACCTGGATGAAGGTGTGGCCGCCGGGGCCGTCGCTCTTGGCCAGCAGGGTCACATCCACGCCGCTGTCCACCAGGGTGTCCCGCAGGATCTGCCCCTCGGCGCCGGTCTTGCCGGCCTGGAACACCTGGGCCCCGGCCCGGGCGGCGGCGATGGCCTGGTTCAGGCCCTTTCCGCCGCAGACCACGTCCCGGCGGGTAGAGGCCAGGGTCTCCCCCGGCTGAAGGAAGTGGGGCACCTGGTAGACATAATCAAGATTCAAAGAGCCGTAGCACAGGATACGGGGCATGAGAGATCATCCTTCCGCAAAGTTATGGTGTCTCTATGGTACAGAGGTTTGGAGAAAAAGTCAACTATAAGCGGCCAAGGACAGGACCGCGGGAATGCCCACTTGTAAAATGGCGCGGTTTGTGCGAAAATAGGGAAAACGAACCTGCTTTAGGAGCGTACACATATGAGCGAACTGTTTGAAAAATCCATTCAGACTCTGGAGCTGCCCCGAGTGCTGGAGCTGCTGGCAGCCTGCGCCGTCACCGACGAGGGTAAGGACCGCTGCCGCGTCCTGCGGCCCATGACCGATCCGGATGACGTGCAGCGGGCCCAGGAGGAGACCTCCGCCGCCGTGAAGATGCTGGTGCTGCGGGGCACGCCCCCCTTTGCCGGGGTGCGGCCCATCGCAGCCAGCTTACAGCGGGCGGACATGGGTGGCAGCCTGAACACCCGGGAGCTGCTGGACATCGCCGGAGTGCTGCGCTGCGCCCGTACTGCCCAGGAGTACGGCGAGGCCGAGGGCAAGACCGCCATCTCTCATCTGTTCAACTGTCTGACCCCCAACCGCTATCTGGAGGACTCCATCACCAACTCCATCCTGGGGGAGGAGGAGATCGCCGACTCCGCCAGTCCGGAACTGGCCTCTATCCGCAGGCATATGCGGGCTACTGAGGCCAAGGTGCGGGAGATCCTGCAGAAGCTGATCTCATCCAACCAGTCCAAGTATTTGCAGGAGGCCATCATCACCATCCGGTCGGACCGCTATGTGGTGCCCGTAAAGTCGGAGCACAAGAACGCCATCCCCGGTCTGGTCCACGACGTGTCCTCCTCTGGCTCTACCTTCTTTATCGAGCCCATGGGCGTGGTGAAGGCCAACAACGAGCTGCGGGAGCTGCAGTCCAAGGAGAAAAAGGAGATCGAGCGCATTCTGGCTGCCCTGTCCGCCGAGTGCGCCGCCCACAGGGAGGACATTGGTGAGGACTACCGCCTGCTGGTGTGGCTGGACGAGATCTTTGCCCGGGGCCGCCTGTCCATGAAGCTGGACTGCACCCAGCCCCGCCTGTCAGACAAGTACCTCCATCTGCGGGGGGCGCGGCACCCCCTGCTGGATCAGAAAAAGGCCGTTTCCAATGAACTGGAACTGGGGGAGCGCTTCGATACTCTGGTGATCACCGGACCTAACACCGGCGGCAAGACGGTGACTCTAAAGACCATAGGCCTGCTCACCCTGATGGCCCAGTGCGGCCTGCACATCCCGGCCCGGGACGACTCCACCGTCCGGGTGTTCAGCCGGGTGCTGGCGGACATCGGCGACGAGCAGTCCATCGCCCAGTCCCTGTCCACCTTCTCCTCCCACATGACCAACATCGTGGCCATCCTGAAGGAGGCGGACGACAATACCCTGATCCTGTACGACGAGCTGGGGGCGGGCACCGACCCGGTGGAGGGCGCGGCCCTGGCCGCCGCCATCATCGAGGACTCCCGCGGCCTTGGGGCCCTGGTGGCCGCCACCACCCACTACGCCGAACTGAAGGTATACGCCATGACCACAAAGGGGGTGGAAAACGCCTCCTGCGAGTTCAACGTGGACACCCTGGCCCCCACCTACCGTCTGGTGCTGGGCATCCCGGGCAAGTCCAACGCCTTCGCCATCTCCCGGCGGCTGGGCCTGCCGGAGAACGTCATCGAGAAGGCCGCCGCCCGCCTGGATGCGGAGAACGTGCGGTTCGAGGATGTGCTGACCAAGCTGGACCAGCAGCGGCAGGAGATGGAGAAGGAGCGGGAACAGGCCCGGAAACTGAAGCTGGAGATGGAGCAGTCTGCCGCCAAGGCCCGGGAGTACCGCCAAAGGCTGGAACAGGAGCGGGATAAGGCCATGGCCAAGGCCCAGGCGGAGGCCAGGGCCATCATCGACGAGGCCCGGGCGGCCAGCGATCTGGCTCTGGCCGAGCTGAAAGAGGTGCAGAAGCGCCAGGACCGGCTGGATTGGCAGCAGGTGAATGACAGCCGGGCGGAGGCCCGCCGCCTGTTGAATGAGGCGGAGCGGAACATCGGCGGCTCCGGCCCCGAGATCGAGGCGCCCCCCGCCACCCGCCCCGCGGTGAAGGGGGACACGGTGGAGCTGGTGAAGATGGGCACCCGGGCCACGGTGCTGTCCGTGAACAAGGACGGCGTGCTCCAACTCCAGGCCGGGATCCTGAACATCACAGCCAAGCAGGACGAGGTCCGGGTGGTGGAGGGGGAGACCGACACCCAAAAACAGGCCCGGAAGATCATCGCCCGGGCGGAGCACACCCTGCGCACCGCCGCTGTGCTCAGCCAGATCGACCTGCGGGGCATGATGACCGACGAGGCGGTAGCCGCTCTGGAGAACTTCCTGGATACCGCCATGATGGGCAAGCTGGAGAGCGTGACCATCATCCACGGCAAGGGGACCGGCGCTGTGCGCAGTGCCGTGCGGACCTACCTCAAGCGCAGCCGCTATGTCAAGACTTTCCGCCCCGGCCGCTACGGCGAGGGCGAGGACGGTGTGACCGTTGTGGAGTTGAAGTGATAGTAAAGAAAAGAAAAACTTCTGTCCCCGCTGGAGGCCTGGGAGGCATCGGGGGGGATGGCGTTGCCGCAGCGGAGCTGAAGTGACTGCATGGTGGATCTTGACAGGAACTTA
>CAKUHX010000125.1 GCA_934659475.1 uncultured Oscillospiraceae bacterium | reverse complement strand
CGTGGAAGTGCTTGTCGAAAAAGAGAAGTATGCACGCGAGGGCGTACACAAAGGGATGCAGGGCTGGATCTGTTTGGACGAATGCTCATTTGGGTGTTGGTTGGTCAATTTTCCGCAATGCGGAGAGAAAAGCGATATTGCAATAGTGCCGGTCGAGGAGGAAGATCTTGTGCTGATCCCTGTTATGCACGCTATTGTCAATGAACAGATCAAGGCGAAGTTTGACGGGGAGGATCAGCGTTAAAAACAGAACAGATAAACAGCAAACGGGCCGCCCACCGGGCGGCCCGTTTGCTGTTTATGCTCTTTCTTTTACTTCTGCCGGAAGGCGAAGAAGCGCTGGCCCAGATAGTTCAGCACCACGAACAGGCCGGAGCCCCCCAGCATGGTCAGGTTGCCCTGCACCTGCTGACTCAGGCCGGAGCCGGACAGCAGCCAGGTAACGAAGGGCTTGGCCAGCCCGTAGGCCAGCAGGTAGCACACGGTGATGTTCAGGATGAACCGCCCCACCACCCGGGCGCCCTTCTCCGTGTTGCGGAAGGTGAAGTGTTTGTTCAGAAAGTAGCTGACGACGCTGCCCACCACATAGTTGGCGGCGGAGGAGATCCAGTAGCCCGTGTCGCCCAGGCTGTGCAGTCCGGCCAGATTGTAAAGGCCGAACATGACGCCGTAGCCCACCAGAGTGTTGATACACCCCACGATGAGGAAGCGGAAAAAGGAGGGGTCGAAGAACTGCTTCAGCTTAGCGATCATGTTCGTCCTCCCCGCAGCGCTCGGCCACAATGTAGCGGGGGCGGTCCTTGATCTCCTCGTAGATCTTGGCCAGGTAATAGCCCAGGATGCCCAGACAGATCATCAGGATGCTGCCGATGAACAGGATCAGCAGGATCACGGTGGTGAAGCCCTCTAGCGCCTGGCCGGTGAGCTTCTGCCACAGGGAGTGGATGCCAAGAATGACGGAGCACAGGAACACGATCACGCCCAGGAAGGTGACGATCTGAAGGGGGGCGGAGGAGAAGGCCGCCAGGTTGGTCACCGCGTAGCGGATCAGGCTCTTCAGGGACCACTTGGAGGTGCCCTCCATCCGGGGCTGCACCTCGAACTCCACCCGGGCGGTCTTGAAGCCGATCCAGGAGGATAGGGCCCGGAAGAAGGCGTTCTTCTCCCGCAGGGCCAGCAGGGTATCCACCGCCCGGCGGTCCAGCAGCTTGAAGTCGGAGGCGCGGGACATGTCGATGCCTGTGGCCCCGCTGATGGCGGAGTAGAAGGTCCTGGCCGCCAGGGTGTGCAGGGGGTTCTCCTTGCCCCGGCTGACCTTGACGCCTTCCACCACCTGATAGCCTTCCTGCCAGAGACGGTACATCTCCGCCAGTTTCTCCGGCGGGTGCTGCAGATCGCAGTCGATCACCGCGGCGCAGGCCCCCTCGGCCTGGGCCAGACCGGCGAAAATGGCGGCTTCCTTGCCGAAGTTCCGGGAGAAGCTGACCCCCCTCACATGGGGATCGGCCTGGGCCTGTTCCTGCACGCAGGCCCAGGTGTTGTCCCGGGAGCCGTCGTCCACGAACACCAGCTCATAGGGTATATCCTCTTTGGCAAGGGCACCGCCGATGGCCTGTACGGCGGGGCGGATATTGGGCTCCTCGTTATAGGCGGGAATGACTACGGACAGCATTCCGGTCTTTTCCACAGCTGTCATCTCCTGTTCTCATAAGCGATCTCGTAATCAGATCTCGGGGTGTACTCCTCCTGCACCTTCACCACCACCCGGCCGTCCAGAAGGGCAACGCTGCCGTCGGCGGGGTAGAGGGGCATGGAGCGGAAGGTATCACTGGCGGCTACGGCCTTCATGGTGTCCTCGTCGGGCTCGGCCATGGGGACGTTCAGCCAGTCGTTGAAGTAGTAATAGATATGCTTGTTCAGCGGGGCCTCCGTGTGGATGGGCACGCTGTAGTGGTCGATGAGGGAGTAGCTGTCGATGTCCGAATGAAAACGGTCGGCGGGGAAGGAGCCGACGATGACGATCTCCTGACTCCCGTCGTAGCCGGGACAGCTCTGGATGCGGGTGAGCATGGCGGTGGCGTAGCTGAGCAGGGAGCGGTGGGCCTGGGCCGAGGCGGTGTACAGCAGATTATCGATGTTGGCGCTGTAAAGGCACACCGCGATCAGGGCGGCGCAGGTCAGTCCGCCGCACAGGGGCCGTGTGGCCGCCTTCATATGGGGCAGCCCCAGGTCGATGACCAGAATGGCCGCCAGATACAGGGACACATAGGCGTACTTCATGATGGGGGTGGCGTTGGAGAAGGGGGCGATGATCTGGGCAAAGCCCGCCCCCAGGGGGAGCAGGGCCAGCATAGCCAGAGCCCCGGCCGCGCGCCAGCCCTGCCGCAGTTCCTTGTCCCTCCACAGGGAGAGCAGGCAGCCGCAGGCGCACAGAGCCAGCAGAAAGGTGAGGGCGGCGAACACATTGGTGGTGAAGGGGCTGCTGCCCCCGGGGATGAGGAAGAAGGAGATCACCTGCTTATAGGCGGTGAGCACCAGGCGGGGCAGCTGCCCCAGCAGAGCGGCGGGGCCGGCCTGGCTCATGCCCAGGTAGTCCAGCAGCTCCAGCTGCTTGACCCTTAGAAAAATTTGCAGAATGACATAGTACAGCACAGCGCCGGCGGCCAGAAAGCCCACCAGGCGCAGCCCAAGACGGGTAGTGCTTCTGAGAGACTCAGATGCTGTCACCGCGGCGCGCAGCACCGTCAGCAGGGACAGGGAGACGGCCACGGCGGCGTAGGCCTGATAGGTGCCCATGGACAGGGCCAGCAGCAGAACGCCGCCCCCCCACGCCGGCCAGCCGCCCTTTGCCGCCAGCCACACCGCCCATACCGCCAGAAGGATGGCGAAGGCGTAGGCCGAGGCGGTGAACAGGTAGAGATAGGTGTATCCCATAGCCGGGAACACGGCCATGACCGCCCCGGCCAGAGCGGACAGCGTCCGGCTGTTCAGCCGCAGCAGACTCACCGCCAGAGCGGCAGCCAGAGAGAGGAACAGCACGGAAAAAAAGCCGATGACCGCGGGCATTTGGGTAAAGGCGGTGAAGGAGGAAGCATAGTGCAGGAACCAGCGGCCGGAAACGGTCATCTGCTGGGGGTCGCACATGCGGCTGAGCCCGTCAGAGTTGGGGACCAGATTGGTGAACGCGTATAAATGGGTCAGATAGCCCGCCAAAGCACAGGACAGGAAGGCCCATCGCTGCTGGGGGGCGGTCCGGGAAAACAGGGAGCGGACGGAGTCGTCCAGAGACATGAAAAAGCCCTCCCGCATGTAATAGAATGGGGTGATCAGACTTATTATAAAGGAAAGGCGGCGCAATTGCAAGAGCGGGGCCCGGCTGCAGAAAAGAAATTCAAAAAAGCGGTTGACAAGGGCCCGGCGGCCTGCTACAATATACGAGCAAAAGGAAGCAGGAACGGTGCCCCGTCCTCACCCCAGGCCAGAGCCAAAGGGTCAACAGTGTATTTCTTCGCCGGTCATCCGGCGCAGATCTTTCATGGTGCGGGTGCCGATTCGGCAGCCGCGTTTTATTTTAGTTTGGAGGTGCTTTCCCATCGCTAACACAGGACATCAACTCAACGAAGAGATCCGGGATAAAGAGGTCCGCCTGATCTCTGACAGCGGCGAACAGCTTGGCATCATGACCTCGCAGGAGGCGCTGCGCAGGGCAGAGGAGCAGGGGCTGGATCTGGTGAAGATCTCTCCCAACGCCGTCCCGCCTGTGTGTAAGCTCATGGACTACGGCAAGTTCCGTTTTGAGCAGACCAAGCGAGAGAAGGAAGCCCGGAAGAACCAGCGCGTGGTGGAGATCAAGGAAGTCCGCATGTCCCCCAGCATCGACGTGAACGACTTCAACGTCAAGCTGCGCAATGTGCAGAAGTTCCTCAGCGAGGGCAACCGCTGCAAGGTGACCGTCCGCTTCCGCGGCCGTGAGATGGCCCACACCAACATCGGCCAGGAGCTGCTGCTGAAGTTTGCCCAGGAGTGCGGCGAGACCGCCGTGATGGATAAGCCCCCCAAGCTGGAGGGCCGCCATATGTCCATCTTCCTGTCGCCCAAGACCAACAAAGAAGCGAAAAAGTAAGAAAAGGAGTTTTCTGTTATGCCGAAGATCAAGAAGATCAAGATCAAGACTCACAGCGGCGCCAAGAAGCGTTTTTCTCTGACCGGGACCGGTAAGGTCAAGCGCGCCATGACCAAGAAGCGCCATCTGCTGAACGGCCACGGCAAGACCACCAAGCTGAAGCGGGCTCTGCGCGGCACCACCATCGCCGACAAGACCAACGAGGCCGCCGTCAAGCGCATGATCCTGTACAAGTAAGAGAAGGGGAGGAAACGAACAATGGCACGTGTGAAGGGCGCCATGATGGCGCGCAAGAGAAGAAATAAGATCCTGAAGCTGGCCAAGGGCTACTGGGGCTCCAAGTCCAAGCACTACAAGATGGCCAACCAGGCCGTGATGAAGTCCGGCGTTTACGCCTACACCGGCCGCAAGCTGAAGAAGCGCGACTTCCGTCAGCTGTGGATCACCCGTATCAATGCCGCCTGCAAGCTGAACGGCATGAACTATTCCACCTTCATGAACGGCCTGAAGAAGTCCGGCATCGTGATCAACCGCAAGATGCTGGCCGAGCTGGCTGTGAACGACAAGGCCGCTTTCGTCCAGCTGACCGAGACCGCCAAGAAGGCCCTGGCCTGATTTTTGGTGCATTCTCCATATGTCTTTAAGCAGAGCTCTGCCCCCTGGGCGGGGC
>CAKUHX010000124.1 GCA_934659475.1 uncultured Oscillospiraceae bacterium | reverse complement strand
GGATCCTCCTCCCCCGCGTCCTCCTCGGTGAGGATGACAAGGTCGGAGCAGTTCCCGGACACCTCTCCCAATGCCTGCCGCCGGTCGAAGGCCTTCTTGCCGGGGCAGCCGAACACGGCCACCACCCGCCGCCCGGGATACTCCTTTTTCACGGAGCTGAACAGGGTCTCGAAGCTCATGCGGTTGTGGGCGTAGTCCACAATGGCCACCACCGTGTCGTCGGCGTTGGTGTATACCTCCATCCGCCCGGGCACCCGGGCCCGGAGCAGTCCGGCGTAAATGGCGTCCTCCGGGATGTGGAGGGCCAGACAGATGGAGATGGCCGCCAGGGCATTCTCCACGTTGAATAGCCCCGGCATGGTCAGGCGGAAGGTGCGGTCAAGGCCCTCCGCCCGCACATGGAACAGGATGTCCCGCCCCTCCTTCCGCACCTGGTCGGCGTAGACCTGGGCGGAGGGGTCCTTTTGAGAAAAGGTGATGATGGGCTTTCCCGCGGCCCGGGCTGCCTCCAGCACCCGGCCGGCGTGGTCGCAGTCCAAGTTGACGCAGTTCACCGCCCCCTGCCGGAAGATGCGCAGCTTGGAGGTGAAATAGTCCTCGAAGTCCGGGTGTTCGATGGGGGAGATGTGGTCCTCCCCGATGTTCAGGAAGCAGGCGGCGGCGAAGTCGGTGCACAGGGAGCGGTGGTACTTCAGGGCCTGGCTGGATACCTCCATGGTCAGGTAGCCGATGCCGCTGGCCGCCGCGTTGGCAAAGTGCCGCTGGAGGTCCACCGCGTCGGGGGTGGTGATGTGGGACTCGAACCGCTCCACCCCGTCGTAGGTGTCGATGGAGGAGATCACAGCGGTCTCCGGCCGGCCCAGGCGCTCCTCCAGTCCGTCCAAAATGTGCTTGAGGTAGTAGGCGGTGGAGGATTTGCCCTTGGTGCCCGTGATGCCGATGACCTTCAGCTTTCCCGAGGGGTGGTCATAGAACAGGTCGGCCAGGGGGGCGATGGCTGCGCGCATGTCATTCACCGGGATGCAGGGCAGATCCACCTCCGGATAGGGGGCGGTGCTCACATAGGCGATGGCCCCCCGGTCCTTGGCCGACTGCAAAAACTCCCCCTTGAAGTGGGCCCCCTTGCAGAGGAACAGGGTGCCGGGGACGACTTCCCGGGAGTCGTAGGACACCAGCTTCACCGGTGCGGCGCCGTTGGGGACCCCGGGGGCGTTTTCCGCCAGCAGTCCCCGGCGGGCGAGCAGGCCGATGTAATCCTGAAGGGTGTGGCAGGTCAGTTCCATAGTACACCTCGAGCTGTAAGTTGATCATGAATGTGGGGGATATTTTGCCCCCGGGCGTGATGCCTTCGAAGGCAAGATGCGGGCGGCCTGCGGCCGCCCGGGGGTGTGGGGGCGTGACCCCCGGGGACCCAAATGCAACCCAGCGTCAGCGGTTGCATTTGGGAGAGGAGGAGCAAGGGAGCGCAGCGAAGGATGCCCACGCCTGGGCGTCCTGAGCGGAGCGGACTTTGCGACGACGAGGTGGGTCGGGAGGGTATCAAATCATTTCAGGAACAGGGGCCTCACCGGTTTATGACAGGCCTGCACGCTGCGCACGGCCAGCACATCCATGGCGTCGGTGTAAAAGTGGGGCAGCTGGTGCTCCGCGGCAAAGACGGACAGCTCCGTGCAGGCCAGCACCCCGCAGTCGCACCCAAGGGCCACCAGTTCCCGGTGGATGGCGGAGAACTTCTGGGGGTCGCAGTCCCGGCCGGCCTTCACGTCGTCGTAGATCAGGGACATGACCAGCTGCTGCACCTGGGGCCGGGGGGTGACCGCCTGGATGCCGAAGGCGGCGAACTCCTTCTGGTACAGCCCGGTCTGAATGGTGCCGTCGGTGGCCAGGATGCCCGGGCGCTTCAGTCCCTGGGCAGCCAGCACCTTGGCTGTCTCCCGGATCATGTGGAGGATGGGGATGCCGATCTGCTCCTGTACCCGGTCCAGAAAGAAATGGGAGGTGTTGCAGGGCACGGCGATCACCGTGCACCCCGCCCCCTCCAGCAGGCGGGCGTCCGCCAGCAGGCGCTGGAACACCCGCTCCCGGTCCTCCCCGCTGCCCAGAATGGCGGCGGTGCGGTCGGGCATCTGGCTGTCGGACAGGATCAGGGCATTCACATGCTCCTGATCGGTCTGGGCGTCCGTCCGGTCGATGACGAACTGATAGAATGTATTCGTGGCCTGCGGCCCCATGCCGCCAAGGACACCTAAACGTTCAGTCATGTTATTACCTCAAAGAATGTAGAAAGTTGCAGATCAAAAAGGAGCCGCAGGCCACCTTGGGGGACCCATTTATGACCCAGCGTCAGCGGTCATAAATGGGAGAGGAGGAGCAGCGGAGTGAATGAGTTCCCGCCGTTCCGGCGGGAACGAACGATACGGAGCTTGCGACGACGAGGGCCCCATGCCGCCAAGGACACCTAAACGTTCCGTCATAATGTTACCTCAAAATTTGATATGCCCGCCCAACCCTTTTAGATGAGTGGGGGGCACTCCCCCCACACCCCCGCAGGGGCGGCCTTTGGCCGCCTGGGGGTCATAGGGGGAGTGACCCTCTATACAGGGTTGGGCGGGAATAAAATCACAGATTCTCCTCCGGCACTTTATTATGCCGATTGAACCGCACCATATTCCCGATATGGGTCTTCCACACCCGCCAGAAGCGCTGGGGGCCGAAGTCCCGGCTGTACTCCAGAGAGTGGGTAGCCGCCCCCTTCTTCAGCAGGGCCTTCATCCGGGGGTGGTAGGACTTGGGCACGAACTTGAAGGCCACCGCCTTGGGCACCATCCGCCACAGGGACTCGTTCTCCGTGATGACGAAGGGCAGCTCCTTGTGCTCCACCCGGTCCTCTACCAGCAGCTTTGCGATGTTGTACCCCGCGCCGGTGACGTAGTAGTTGCTGCGGCCCTGACGGCAGTTGATCTCGAACAGCTTGTACTTGCCGTCCCGGCTGTCATATTTGATGTCGAAGTTGGAGAAGCCCACATAGTGCAGGCTCTCCAGCAGGGCCTTGATCTTCAGGCACAGGGCCTCGTCGTGCTCGGTGATGATCACGGCGTGGTTGCCGATGCCGTGGGGGGAGTGCTCCTCCAGCAGCACATGGCCCAGACACATGAGCTTCACCTGGGCGTTCCGGTCGGAGTAGTTGGTGAGCACCCGCATATAGGTGTCGTCCCCGGGGATGAACTCCTGCAGCACCATGTGGCCGGGGTAGCCCGCGGCGTACACCGCGTCCAGGGCGTCCAGCAGCTCCTGGCGGCTCTGGCAGATGTAGACCTTCTTGATGCCCTCGAACTCATGCTGCCAGTAGGCCACGCCGTCGGCGGGCTTGGCGATATACGGCGGGCCCCAGGGCAGGTCGAAGTCGTGGCCCATGGACTTGTCGTAGATGACGGTGGCCGGGTGGTCGATGCCGTGCTGATCGCACAGCTTGTAGAAATACTCCTTGTTGATCAGATGGTCCAGCAGGTCGCCGGGGATATAGGGGGCGATGGCGTTGGCGGGCATCTGGTCCTTATACCGGGCGGCCAGCTGCACATAGCTGTCCCCGCAGCCGATGACCAGCACCGTCTTGTCCGGCAGCTGGGCGCACACCTCGTTCACATGCCGCAGGAACACCTCGTCCCTGTCGTTGTCGGGGCTGACCCGGTAGTCGATGATGGCGCTGAAGGCGCAGGGGAAGGTGTGGAACTTGCCGTAGGCGATGGACTTGACGCCGTAGGCCTCGTGAAAGGCCCGGGCCACGCTGTATACATTGATGTCGCCGCCAAAGAGCAGCGGCTGGAAGGAGAGGTCGGTTGCCATATCAGTCAACTCCTGACAAATGATTTTGATCCATACGGGGAAAGACCGCGCTCACCGGTACTCCGTGACGAAGCCCTTGGCGTACAGGGGGTCGATGTCGAAGGCAGCCTCGTCCCCCACGGAGCACTTCAGGTCGGTCACGTTCAGCACCGTCTCCGCCGCGCCGATGGAGCCGATGATCTTCACCTTCTGCCCGCCGATGCGCACGGTGCGCTTCCGGTCCCGCCGCCAGCGGCGCAGGGTGCCCCACAGGGTGTCGTTGTCCCAGGGGCGCTCCGGCGCGCCGAAGCCGTTGAGATAGCCCACGGGCAGGATGGCCACCCGGGTGGCCCGGCCCAGGGTGACGGGCTTGCCGCTGCCCACGGTGTGCCCCTTGGGCAGCCAGCGCACCTCGGTGAGAGGGGCCAGCCCGCAGCCCACCTTGGCCAGACCGTCGTCCTTGCTGCGGCGGCAGCGGCCCAGCAGGGCCGAGCCCGCCCGCACCCCGTCCAGCCGGGCGAAGTCGTAGTGCAGCAGGGCGTAAGACCCGGCGGCGTGGACGATGCCCGTCTCGAACCCGGCGGCGTGGATGGTGTCCAGCACCTGCTTGAACTGCTCCAGCTGGCCGCTGGCCTCCTGCCCCCGGGGGGCGGAGCCGTGGAGCTGGGTGTAGATGCCCGTCAGGGCCACGTTGGGCAGCGAGCGGTAGGCCAGCAGGATCTTCTCCGGCTCCCCCACCAGAAAACCGCCGAAGCCCATGCCGGTGTCCACCTGGATGTGGGCCTCTACCACGGTGGAGCGGTTCTCCGCCAGGGCATTCAGGGCCATGCCCGTATCCACGGAGGACACGGTGCACACCACGTTCAGATCCACCAGCTGCTCCAGCAGCTCCCGGTCGGTGGTGGAGCGGAGCATGAGGATCTCCTCCTCCACAAAGCCGGCCTCCCGCAGGGCGCGGGCCTCCTCCACCTCATGGACGGCGAAATGGGT
>CAKUHX010000123.1 GCA_934659475.1 uncultured Oscillospiraceae bacterium | reverse complement strand
TGAAGCTGAACCCCCACGGCGACGCCGCCATTTACGAGACCATGGTGCGCCTGAGCCGGGGCTACGGCGCCCTGCTGCACCCTCTGGTGGACAGCAAGGGCAACTTCGGCAAGGTGTACTCCCGGGATATGGCCTGGGCCGCCAGCCGGTATACCGAGGCCCGCCTGGACCCCATCTGCGGAGAGCTGTTCCGGGATATTGACCAGGACACCGTGGATTTTGTGCCCAATTACGACGGCAAGATCATGGAGCCCTCCCTGCTGCCCACTACCTTCCCCAATGTGCTGGTGTCCGCCAATCAGGGCATCGCCGTGGGCATGGCCAGCAGCCTGTGCGGTTTCAACCTGGGCGAGGTGTGCGATACCACGGTGGCCTATCTGAAAAACCCGGAGCATGACCTGATGACCACATTGAAGGCTCCCGACCTGCCCACTGGGGGCGAGCTGCTGTATGACCCCGCAGCCCTGGGCGAGATCTACCGCACTGGCCGTGGCTCCTTCAAGGTGCGGGCCCGGTGGCGCTACAGCAAGGAAGAGAGCCTGATCGAGGTCTATGAGATCCCCTATTCCACCACCACCGAGGCCATCGTGGAGAAGGTGCGGGAGCTGGCTAAGGCCGGCAAGGTGAAGGAGATCGCCGACATGCGGGATGAGACCGACCTGTCCGGCCTGAAGCTGACCATCGACCTGAAGCGGGGCACCGACCCCGACAAGCTGATGCAGAAGCTGTTCCGCACCACCCCCCTGATGGACACCCAGTCCTGCAACTTCAACATCCTGATCGCCGGGATGCCCAGGGTCATGGGGATAAAGGAGATCTTGGAGGAGTGGACGGCCTGGCGCATGGAGTGCGTGCGCCGCCGGGTATACTTCTCCATGAACAGGAAGAAGGAGAAGCTGCACCTGCTGAAGGGCCTGCGGCGCATCCTGCTGGACATCGACCGGGCCATCCAGATCATCCGGGATACGGAGGAGGACGCCGAGGTGGTGCCCAACCTGATGATCGGCTTCGGCATCGATGAGGTCCAGGCCAACTATGTGGCCGACATCCGCCTGCGCAACATCAACAAGGAGTACATCCTCAAGCGCACCCAGGAGGTAGAGGCCCTGGCGGAGGAGATCGCCGACCTGGAGGACACGGTGAACGACCCGCGGCGCATCCGGAAGATCATCATCGGCGAGCTGGAGCAGGTGAAGAAGAACTACGCCCAGCCCCGGCGCACGGAGATCGTGTATGACTTCCAGGCCGAGGCCGGTCCCGATGAGGAGGAGGGCGCCCCGGACTACCCCGTGCACCTGTTCTTCTCCCGGGAGGGCTATCTGAAGAAGATCACCCCCCAGTCCCTGCGCATGGCCAGCGACCAGAAGTATAAGGAAGGGGACGGCCCCTTCCTTCAGTGGGAGGCCAACAACCGGGACGAGCTGCTGGTGTTCACCGACGGGCAGCAGTGCTACAAGACCCGTCTGTCCGACTTCGACGACACCAAGGCCAGCGCCCTGGGGGACTATCTGCCCACCAAACTGGGGATGGAGCCGGAGGAGCGGGCGGTCTGGGCCTGTATCCCCGGGGACTGGAAGGGGGACATCCTCTTCTGTTTTGAAAACGGCAAGATCGCCCGGGTCACCCTGGCGGCCTATCAGACCCAGACCCGGAGGAAGAAGCTCACCGGAGCATATTCCGATAAGTCCCCTCTGGCGGCGGCCATGCTGCTGCGGGAGGACCGGGAACTGGCGGTGATCTCCACTGAGGAGCGCTGCGTGGTGTTCCACACGGCCGCCCTGAATCCCAAGACCACCCGCAGCACCCAGGGCGTCAATGTGATGACCCTGAAGCCCAAGTATAAGGTGAAGCAGCTGCTGCCCCTGGAGGACACCAGCATCACCCGGCCCGCCCGCTACCGGGCCAGATCCCTGCCCATCGCCGGTGCCCTGTTGAAAGAGGATGACCGGGGGGAGCAGCAGATGTCCCTGCTGTAACGGGAAAGAATGACGGAAAGATCGAGGAGGATCACCAATGCGAGCCAGACAGAAGCTCCTTCTGCGGCAGTACGGTCTGATCGTGCTGGCCTCTGTGCTGTACTGCGTCAGCTTTAACTGGCTGTATGTGCCCAACCACATCGGCTACGGCGGGCTGACCGGCGTGGCCCAGATCGTCAATGCCGCCGTGCCCGCCCTGCCCATCGGAGCGCTCACCTTTGTGATGAACCTGCCCCTGTTTTTCCTGGGGTGGAAGTACCTTGGGGGACACCTGCTGCTGTCCTCTCTGTTCGCCATGGCCCTGACCTCGGTGGGGCTGGATCTGCTCAACGCCGTCCACGTGTTCCAGCCCCTGGGGGACCCCATGCTGGCGGCGGTGTTCGGCGGCGTGACCATCGGTCTGGCCCTGGGCATCATCTTTGCCCAGGGGGCCACCACCGGGGGCACCGACCTGGCCGCCCGGCTGGTGAAGCTGAAGCTGGCCTGGCTGCCCCTGGGCAAGGTACTGTTGGTCCTGGACCTGATCGTGGTGGCCGCCGTGGGCGCGGCCTTCGGGAACATCAAAACTGCCCTGTATGGCACAGTGGCCATGTTCATAGCCTCCTACTTCACCGACGTGGTGCTGTACGGTCTGGACACCTCCAAGGTGGCCTATATCATCAGCGACAAGTATGAGAGCATCGCCGCTGAGATCACCGTTGGCATGGGCCGGGGGGTGACCATCCTCCACGGGGAGGGAGCCTGGTCCGGGAACAAGAAGGAGGTGCTCCTGTGCGCCTTCCGACAGAAGGAGATCGTAGCCCTGAAGCATGTGGTGAAGGAGCTGGACCCGGATGCCTTTGTCATCGTCTGTTCCGCCCATGAGGTACTGGGAGATGGTTTCCGTTCCCATTACCAGGAGGAGATCTAAACCGAAATAATACGAAGCGTTGTCAAAAAATATCCTGACAAGGCAGAAAACAAAGAAAAGAAGGAGAAGATCACTATGACGACCAAACTGGAACAGCAGCCCCTGGTGCAGGAGCTGGCGAAGAATCTGCAGCGTATGGGCATCGCCCTGCGGTGCTTTGATACCCCGGAGGAGGCGGCAGACTATCTGGACGGCGCCATTGACGGCGTGTCCGTGGGCATCGGCGGTTCGATGACCGTAAAGGAGCTGGGGCTGTATCCTCGCCTTTGCGCCCACAACCAGGTGTTCTGGCACTGGGAGGGCAATAAGCCCCAGGACGCTGTGGGCGCCGAGGTGTACATCTGCTCGGTCAATGGTCTGGCCGCCACCGGCGAGATCGTAAATATCGACGGCACCTGCAACCGGGTGGCCGCCACCCTGTACGGCCACAAGCGGCTGTACTATGTGGTGGGCATCAACAAGCTGGAGCCCGATCTGGAAAAGGCACTCTGGCGTGCCCGGAACATTGCCGCCCCGCTGAATGCCAAGCGGCTGGACCGAAAGACCCCCTGCGCCGTCAAGGGCGACCGCTGCTACAACTGCTCCAGCCCTGATAAAGTGTGCCGGGCGTTCAGCGTGCTGGCCGCTAAGTCGGACGGCATCGGCCAGACCGAGCTGGTGCTGATCGGTGCCCGGCTGGGCTACTGAGAAGCGGCGGGAAAAGGAAAGGAGGAACTGCGATGAAACGGAGAGCCGTCTGCATCTGGCTGGCCCTCTGCCTTGGGCTGAGCGGCTGTTCCTCCATGCTTGATCGGCAGTACGTCTCCGTCGCCCCCCATTCCGCTACCCCCGCCGCTGACGGCGACCCCTCGGTGCTGCGGGTGGAGCGGTATCAGGAGCTGGTGAATGCTCTGGTCTACCTCATCTCCGCCGGAAAGGAGAGCGGCACCGTCCGGCTGTACATGGACTCCAACGCCGTGGAGCAGAGCCTGGAGGACGCCTGCCTTGAGGTGGTGCAGAAGGATCCTCTGGGGGCCTATGCCGTGGACTTTATCACCTACAGCCTGACGCCGTCGGTATCCTGCTATCAGGCGGACCTGCAGATCGCCTACCGGCGTACGGCCGAGCAGATCGACTCCATCGTCTCCGCCACCGGCGTCACCGCCATCCGGGGGGCGCTAAAAACGGCGCTGAGTCAGTTCTCTCAGGAGGTGGTGCTGCGCATCAGCTATTTCGCCGAGGACGAGGACTATATCCGCCGGCTGATGACTCAGGCGTTTTACTCCGAGCCCGCCAGGGCCATGGACCTGCCTGACGCGGCGGTGTACATCTACCCGGACAGCGGCCGCCAGCGCATCGTGGAGGTGCAGCTGTCCTACCACCTGTCCCAGGCGGAGATGGAAAAACGCTGCGCCGCGCTGGAGGATAAAGTCAAGGAGATGGCGGCTCTGCTGCTGCCGCAGACCGGGGATCGGCAGCTGCTGGACGCCGCGGAGCAGATCCTGGCCCAGGGGGGCGTCCTGCCCGAGAAGGGTCATACGGCCTACCAGGCCCTGCTGGCGGGCGGGGCGGACAGCAGCGGCCTGGCACTGGCCATGGCCCTTCTGTGCCAGGAGTTGGATGTACCCTGCCAGGTGGTGTGGGGCGAGAGGGACGGCGAGCCCCATTTCTGGAACGTGGTGCAGACGGAGACAGGCTATCAGCATCTGGATCTGACCATCGGCTCCATGGGCGAGGAGAGCTTCCGCTCCGATCAGGAGCAGGAGAGCATGGGCTACAGCTGGGACAGCAATCAGGTGCCCCCCTGCGCCCTGCGGGAGGGCCGCGCCCCCGTGGAAGAGGAGACGTAGGAAAATAGCAAGAACTTTGCGGTAAGGGGTTGACAGCAGCCGAAAATCTGCTATAATATCCCTTGCTGTTGCGAGTGTAGCTCATCTGGTAGAGCGCCACCTTGCCAAGGTGGAGGTAGCGAGT
>CAKUHX010000122.1 GCA_934659475.1 uncultured Oscillospiraceae bacterium | reverse complement strand
TGGGAGCGGATCTATTTAACAGAGGGGCCGGAAGGCTTTGCCATCGAACGGCGCGGGCGCGGCAGCAAGGGCCGCCCGCCAAAGCAGCTACCCAAGGGAGTGGAAGAAGATCTTCTGGCAGAGGTCCAGCGGCTGCGTGCGGAGAATGACTACCTAAAAAACCTGCAAGCCTTGGTTTTGGAAGACGAGCGACGCCAGCGCAAAAAACGCTGGTAGTTCAAAAGCTGAGGCACAAACATTCTCTGGAGATACTTCTCACAATCGCTCAACTGCCCCGTGCAACTTACTACTATCATCTGAAACGAATGGATCGCGCGGATAAATACAAGTCCGTCAAAGAAGAGATCACGGCAATTTACCACGAAAACAGGGGTCGGTACGGCTATCGCCGGATCACGGCAGAACTGCGTAACCGTAAGCTGCCCTTAAATCACAAGACGGTCCAGCGGCTTATGAAGGAGCTGGGCTTGGTTTGCCGTGTCCGAATGAAGAAGTATCGTTCTTACAGGGGCGAAGTCGGAAAAGTCGCACCAAACTTACTGAATCGGGACTTCCATGCGGACAGGCCGAACCAGAAGTGGGTCACGGATGTGACGGAGTTCAGCCTGTTTGGTGAAAAGCTCTATCTCTCGCCCATCCTTGATCTGTGCAGCAGCGATCTGGTCAGCTACACGATCTCGGATCGTCCTGTGCTGCGCATGGTGACCACCATGCTGGATGAGGCGTTTGCAAAAATTCCGGACGACACAAACCTGATCCTTCACTCGGATCAGGGCTGGCAATATCAGCACCGGCAGTATCAGCGGATGCTCCGCGAGGAGGGCGTCCGGCAGAGCATGAGCCGCAAGGGGAACTGCCTGGACAATGCTGTGATCGAAAATTTCTTTGGATCACTCAAGAGCAAGCTGCTGTATTTGCAGAAATTTCGATCCATGGAACACTTCAAGCAGGAACTCGTTGAATATCTGGACTACTACAACGACCGCAGGATCATGGCAAAGCTGAAGGGCTTGCCGCCTGCAATTCACAGACAGCAAGCCCTTTCGGCCGCTTGAACAATTTTTATTCAAAATATTTGTCTAACTTTTTGGGGTCACTTCAGAACGGCGGGGGCCTTTGCGTTATTCCACATAGGTCTCCAGCTGGCCCCAGGTAAGGTCTTTCTCCTCGATGCTCTTCCAGGTGGGCAGTTTCTGCTCCAGCTGTGCCCAGGTGAGGTACCAGAAGTCATATTCCGCCAGCACATGGGCGGGCAGGATGTCCTCGATGATCTTCTGCATCTCCCCGAACCCGGCGGGGATGCCCGGGATACCGGGGAAGGAGACGGTGACATGCCCCGGCTGACCCTCCGTCACCCGGCACACCGCCCCGCAGCCCCGCAGGGTGTCCTGGATGGCGGCGGGGGTAAAGCTGTCCCCGCCGATCCGCAGCAGGGCGGCGACGGCCTCTCCCAGCTCCGCCGCCGTGTCCGCCACCGGCCTGCGGGGCAGCAGTCCGGCGATCTGCTCCAGCCCCCAGTCTTGGGCAGTCAGGGGGATGAACTCCCTCTCCGTTTCCTCCAGTTCCCCCCGCACTCCGTCCAGGGCCGCCCCCATGGCGGCCAGCTCTCCGGCCAGGAACGGCCCCTCCAGGTCGTACACCCGCAGGGGGCGCAGCAGCTCCTTCATCCCTTCCGCGCCGCTCATGCCAGCTCCTCCACCGTCAGGGCGCCCAGAACAGGCAGCTGCCTGACGCTCACAGCCACATCGGCCCCTGGGGCAGTCACCTTGCAGTTGGCCACCCCGTCACAGGCAAAGACCATGCTGCCCAGCTGGGCCAGCAGCACGCTCTGGCCCAGCCGCTGGCCGGTGAACCAGCCGTTCACCGCCGCCGTCACCTGCTCCTTGGCCTGCTGGAGGGTATACCCCTCCGCCGGCTTTACCTGAACCGTCAGGTCTACCGTCACCGTCTGGGGGGCCAGCACCTTCACATCCACGGCGATCTCCCGCCGGGCGGAGAACCAGGTGGTCAGCGCCGCCAGCAGGGCGGCGTCGGGCACCCCGCCGGGCGCGGCCACCACCACGTCCACCGTGCCAACTCCCCGGTCCCGGGGCAGCACGCAGCAGGCGGCCACCCCGTCGAAGGCCAGGGCCTGCTGCTGGTAATAGGCGGCGTTGGCCCCGTTGGGCAGGCGCTTATAGGTCTCCAGCACCCGCTGGCGCAGGGCCTCGTCCCCCTCGGCGTCCTGTCCGCCGGACAGGGCCGCCGGATTGGTGCAGGCGGTCACCCCCACCGGGGCGGCCGCCATCACCGTCACCGTTCCGGCGGGGGCGTTCCCCGCCGCCCCCGGCTCCACCGCCTGCACAGGCACCTCCGCCGAAGTCTGCCCGGCAGGGATGCTGCCCTCCTGGGTGGTCACAAAGCGCGCCAGTCCGGCGGTCATGCACACCGTTCCCTCGGGGATGGTCTGGGCCGTCCCGCTCTCCCCTGTAAAGCGCACGGTGCCCGCCGCCTTCAGAGGGGCCTTCCGCTCCAGGCCCCGCATGGCGGCGTGGAGCTCCAGATACTCCCCCGCCGCCGTCTGGGGGAAGGCCTGCCGCCTGACCCAGTCGGCCTGCACCTGAAGGGCATAGACCTGGGCAGCCACGGCGTACAGCCGGGCGGTCAGGTCGCCCCCCTCCGTCCCCTGTACGCCGGTCTTCTCCGAAAAGCAGGCCAGCATCCCGCGGTAGATCTCGTCAACTGTCTTCATCCGTTCCCTCCCCGATCAAAAGCCCGGCGGACAGCTCCTGTCCCTGCCAGTCCAGATAAACGGTCAGGCGCAGGCCCTCCGCCGTCTCATTCAGCTGCGCCCCGGTCACCCTCAGGTCCTCCTCGTCCCCCAGGGCTTCGGCGGCATACTGCACCGCCAGGGCCTGCCGGGCCGAGGGCTTCTCCCGGGGCAGCAGATACAGGCGGCTGCCCAGCTCCGGCAGAAAGGGCAGCGCACCCCGCCGGGCTGTCAGCCGGAACAGGGCCCGCTGCAAAACCTCCTCCGCCCCGGTCAAAACGGTCAGGCCGCCCTTCCCGTCGGGGACGTAGTCCCCATTCACCAGCTTACGTTCCATCGTTTCCTCCTCCGGCAGCCAAGGCCTGGGCCACGGCGGCGTCGATCAGGCTGTTCAGGCTCTGGCCGTTCACCTTCACCCCGCCGGTCAGTTCCACGCCGCCGCTGTACAGCCGCACGCCCCCGGTCCCGCCGGTCAGGCGCACCTCTCCCGGCTCCAGCTCGCCCTCGCTCTGCCGCGCGCCCACCACGCAGGGGGCCTCGTGCCCCTGTCCGGCCTGCACCACCAGCACCTTTTCCCCGGCCTGGGGCCGCCAGCGGTAGCCCCCGGGGGAGTAAACGGGCAGCCACCGCCGCTCGCCCCCGGCGAACACCCCCGCAGGGTCGCCCCCCAGGGTCACCAGGCCGAGCGCCGCGCTCTCCTCTGTCCGGCGGCTCTCCCGCCGGTCTGCGATCCACATGCCCTTCACCTCACACCATGTCCGGCAGGGCCAGCTCCACCCGGCTGTGCCCCCCGTTTTTGTCCGCCCGAACCGTCACCTTGGCGGCCCGGTAAAGGCCGCTGCGGTCAAAGCCCGTGCGTGCCACCTGCACCAACTCCCCCGGCCAGACCCAGAACAGCTCCGGGATCTCCGCCCGGATGCGCAGCCGCTCCCGGCCGGCCCGCTCCAGCTGATACCTCCCGGTGTAGCGCATGGCCTGCCAGTCCCCCCGTCCGGGCACGGTGATCACCCGCCGGGCGCTGCCCCCCTGGGCCAGAAAGTCCGGATCGGTGACCTTTTCCACATGGTCCCGGTAGCGGTCCCGCACCCACACGGCGGACAGCGCCCCATAGCGCTTGTCCGTCACCGTCAGCTCGGTCACCGGGGTACTGTCCCCCAGAACGTGGGGCGCGCCGCCGCTCCACGGGGACAGCACCAGCCGCCCCTCCCGGTCGAACCGGGGGAGCACACCGCCGTGATACCGGGCAAAGTCGTACACCACCGACCACTCGCTGCTGCCCGCCGCCACGGAAAAGCGGTTCACCGCGGGCAGAGCATAGCCCGGCGCCACGGAGATCCCATAGGGCCGCACATGGCCGTCCAGAATGTCCTCCGCCGTAGCGGTGCCGTAGTCCCGGGGCAGGGCCTCGTTGTCCAGCAGCAGAGCGGCCAACCCCCGGCCGGACAGCTCCAGCCGCTCTCCGGCGGCAGAGATGGTGCGCACGCACTCATCCACCACCCCCCGGAACACCAGCTGTTCCCCCTCGTAGCCCTCAAACCGGTGCCACAGGGCGGGGTCCGCCCCGCCGCATCCCCGGCTGGGGCAGCGGTAGAAGAAGCTGTCACAGGGCACCCCCGCCGTATATTCCAGTTCCCACTCCACGGCGGGGGGCAGCTGCCACCGCTCCCCCGCCGCCGTCAGCACATAGGCGGTCACTGCACCCTCACCTCGTCTCCCACCCGGATCAGATCAGGGTCCTTGATCTGGGGGTTCAGGGCGATCAGGGCATTCAGCGCCACCCCGTATTTCCGGCTAATGGCCCACAGGGTGTCCCCCTTCACCACCCGGTGGGTCCTGGGGGCCGCCCCCGCCGCCGGGGCGGAGGTCCCGCCGGCAGAGGCCGTCCCGCTCACCCGGCGCGGAGCGTCGGAGTACCACCCGGCGTCCTCCCAGAAGGTGAAGGTATACTTCACATAATCGGGCCGGGGCTGCTGCTCCAGACTCAGCTGGACAAAATAGGCGTTGGCCGTCTGCCACAGGGGGTGGATCAGCAGGCCGGGCCCTGCGGCGTAAAATACGTTGGCCAGCTGGCCGAACTGGGCATAGGCCCGGGGGCCCACGAACTCCCCCTCCCCCTTCA
>CAKUHX010000121.1 GCA_934659475.1 uncultured Oscillospiraceae bacterium | reverse complement strand
TCAAAGTTTCATGATCTTCTCCAGCTTGTCGAAAAGACTTTTTCGACAAGCTGGCTTTTAAGGGGCGGCCCTTCACAGGCCGCCCCCCCGGTTCAGCTCGTCACCCTCGAACGCTTTTACCCACTTTTCCCCAAAGGATCCCCGCATCCGCCGGATGCGGGGATCCTTTGTATGATCACCCGATCTCGTCGGTAACATGAAACATGACCTTATGCTCCGCTGCATCGATCTCGCAGATCATGGCGTAATAGG
This sequence comes from uncultured Oscillospiraceae bacterium, assembly GCA_934659475.1. Classification (GTDB taxonomy): domain Bacteria; phylum Bacillota; class Clostridia; order Oscillospirales; family Oscillospiraceae; genus Lawsonibacter. The sequence goes on along the minus strand of CAKUHX010000121.1, from coordinate 4,645 downwards.
TCCTCTCGATGCAGATGTTTCCGTTGGGTCTCAGGCTGACCAGCACCAGCGCATTTCTCTCCTCGTCAAGGGCAACCGCTGTCGTAGCATCCCTGACAACTCTATATTCCCTTGCAAACTCTAACGTCCAGGGTCCAAGCGGACAGGAAAACATGGGCGTTCTCTCCTTCCTTAAATTTACGGCAGATAGTTCAGGGGATTGACGGCCTTGCCGTTCACCCGGACCTCAAAGTGGCAGTGGGTGCCGGTGGAGCGGCCGGTGCTGCCCGCCTTGGCGATCTGCTGGCCCTTATACACCTTCTGTCCGGTGGACACCAGCAGAGAGGAGTTGTGCCCGTAGTAGGTCTGGGTACCGTTATCGTGGGTGATGATCACCAGCTTGCCGTAGCTGCCCTTGGTGCCGGCAAAGGTGACCGTGCCGCCGTCGGCGGCCTTGATGGCGGCGCCGTAGCTGGCCCGGATGTCGATGCCCGAGTGGTAGCTGTAGCTGCCGAAGATATAGCGCCCGCCAAAGTAGGAGTTGATCCGCCCGGTGATAGGCCAGCTGTATCTTCCGCTGGAGGCCGTCTTGGGCTTGGGCTTGGTGCCCACGGCCTTGGTGGTGGTGGTGGGCTCCCGCAGGGTCTGGGTGGAGTTGACCACCCGCTCCTGCTCATAGCCGTTGACATAGGTCACCGTGGCGTTCACCAGGGCCTCGCCCTCCTCTCCTTTGACGACGATCTTGGACGTGCCCTCGTACATGGTGTTGTCCTTGACCTCCTCCACCGGGCAGGGGATGGACTGGGTATAGGTCTCGTCGTTCACTGTGCGCACGGACAGAAGGGGGACCTCCTCCTTCACCGTCAGCACGTCGCCGATCATCAGGCGGTTGATGTTCACATCGGGGTTCAGGGCCTTCAGTTCGTTTACCGACATGTCGTTTTTATAGGCGATGCCGTTGAAGGTGTCCCCCTTCTGGACGGTATAGGTGGTCTCGCTGGTGTCGCTCTCCGTCAGCAGCTGCAGCATAGTATCGCTGTCCACCACCTCGTCGGCGGCGTACACGTCCCGGACGGTGACCGTCTCTACAAAGTCGGCGCTCACCGTGTCCTCGGTGACGTACTCCTGCTTCAGGGTGTCCAGCACCTGCTCCAGCTGATCCTTGTCCTCCATCACGGCCACGGCAGTGGTGCCCAGCATCAGCTGATACTTCCGCAGGGTGTCGCACACGGCGTTCAGCTGGCCGTAGAAGAAGTTCTTGATGTCCCTGTCGCTGGTCACGTCGGACTTCAGGGCCAGGCCGAACTGGTAGTCGATGGTCCCCTCCTCGGTGTAGTCATAGCCCAGGATGGCGGTGCCCTCCTGCTCCACCTGGTCCACCGCCCGGGCCACCACGGCCTGGTCGGTGACGATGCCCACCTTCTGCCCGTCCACATAGACGGAGTAGCTGGCGGTGTACAGGCTGGTCACCGTCATGGCCACGCCCAGGGCGCCGGCCACCACCAGATAGGACACCGGGCCGGCCATGCGTATGCCGGCCACCCCCCGGTGCAGGCTGTGGTCCATCCGCCGCAGGTGGATGCGCAGCCACTCCCGCGCTTCGGCCAGCCGGTAGGCAAGGCCGCCGTATTTTGCTGCTTCTCTCATAGGCAATATCCCTCAAAGGCCGATGGGACAAGGCCCCGGCCAAAAGATTACAAAATGGTTACAAACCGTATAGTACCACCATCCCGGCATTACGTCAACCCTTTTCTGCTCTCCCCCTGCCGCACGCGGTAGAAGGGTCCGGCGGCCGCGCCTTTATTTTCCCCTTCCGCACCCTTCCCCTAAATTCGGACAGGCGGAGCGCTATACTATGGCACACAGGAAAGGAGCGTGGCGCCATGGAGAGCTGGCACAGCCGGGGACTGCGGGAACTGACGGAGGAACTGAACACCGGGCCGGAGGGTCTGAGCCGGAGGGAGGCCGCCCGGCGGCTGAGGGAATATGGCCCCAACCGCCTGGACTCCCCGCCGGGGGAGGGCCTGCTGCGCCGGATCCTGGAGCAGCTAAAGGACCCCATGATCCTGGTGCTGCTGGCCGCGGCGGCCCTGTCCCTGTGGGTCAGCGGAGGCGAGGACTGGCTGGACGGGGCCATCATCCTGCTGATCGTGGTGATCAACGGGGTCATCTCCATCTCTCAGGAGGACAAGGCCCACCGGGCCCTGGAGGAGCTGGGCCGCATGGCGGCCCCCCACGCCAGGGTGCTGCGGGACGGCAGACCATCCGACCTTCCGGCGGAGGAACTGGTGCCCGGGGACGTGATCCTGCTGGAGGCCGGGGATCTGGTGCCCGCGGACGGGCGGCTTTTGGAGTGCAGCCGCCTGCAGGCGGACGAGAGCGCCATGACCGGCGAGTCGGTGCCCGCGGAGAAGCAGGCGGGGGCCGCCCTACCGGAGGACACCCCCCTGGGCGACCGGAGCAACATGGTGCTGTCCGGCACCCTGATCACCGCCGGCCGGGGCCGGGCCCTGGTGTGCGCCACGGGGATGGACACCCAGATGGGCCACATCGCCGGCCTGCTCACCCAGGGGGAGGCCCCCGCCACCCCCCTTCAGCGGAAGATGGGGGAGATCTCCAAGTCCCTGTCCTTTCTGTGCCTGTGCGTGTGCGCGGTGATGTTCGGGGTGGGCCTGCTGCGGGGACAGGATATGCTGTTCATGTTCCTCACCGCCGTGTCTCTGGCGGTGGCCGCCATCCCGGAGGGACTGCCCGCCATCGTCACCATCGTGCTGGCCCTGGGGGTGGGCCGCATGGCAAAGCGGGGGGCCATCGTGAAAAAGCTCCCGGCGGTAGAGACGCTGGGCTGCGCCGGGGTGATCTGCTCCGATAAGACGGGCACCCTGACCCAAAACCGCATGACGGTGCAGCGGCTGTGGCTGCCCCCGGGCGGGAGCAGGCGGGACGCCCTGCTGTGCGCCGCCCTGTGCAATGACGCGGTGCTGGAGGGGAAAAGCGGTCCGATGACCGCCTCCGGCGACCCCACGGAGGGGGCGCTGGCCCTCTTTGCCGCCGGGGAGCGGGTGGAGAAGGGGGCGGAGGAGAAGAACTGGCCCCGGGTGGCCGATCTGCCCTTCGACTCCGGCCGCAAGCTCATGTCCACCGTACATCGAAAGCCCGGGGGCGGCTTCCGCATCCTGGTAAAGGGCGCCCCCGACGTACTGCTGCCCCGGTGTGTCCGCACGCCGGAGGGCCCCATGACCGATGGCCGCCGCCGGGCCGCTCTGGCCGCCAACGAGGAGATGGCGGAGCAGGCCCTGCGGGTGCTGGCCGCGGCCTATCGGGACGTGGATCAGCTGCCCCAGCCCCTGGACCCGGAGCACACCGAGCGGGAGCTGACCTTTCTGGGCCTGTTCGGCATGATCGACCCGCCCCGGCCCGAGGCGGCAAAGGCAGTGGCCCTCTGCCGCCGGGCGGGCATCCGCCCGGTGATGATCACCGGGGACCACCGGGCCACCGCCCTGGCCATCGCAAAGCAGCTGGACATCTGCCGGGAGGGGGAGCTGGCCGTCACCGGCGGCGAGCTGGACTTCATGCCCCAGGACATGCTGGAGCACGACATCGAAAGGTTCTCCGTCTTTGCCCGGGTGACCCCGGAGCACAAGCTGCGGATCGTCCGGGCCTGGCAGAAGCGGGGGCAGGTGGTGGCCATGACCGGGGACGGGGTGAACGATGCCCCCGCCTTAAAAGCGGCGGACATCGGCTGCGCCATGGGAAAGTCGGGCACCGACGTGGCCAAGGGGGCCGCCCACATGATCCTCACCGACGACAACTTTGCCACCATCGTCCGTGCGGTGGAGGAGGGCCGGGGCATCTGGTCCAATATCCGCAAGGCCATCCACTATCTCCTGTCCTGCAACATCGGGGAGATCCTGACCATCTTCATCGCCACCCTGCTGGACTTCGGCCAGATGCCCCTGATCCCGGTACAGCTGCTGTGGCTGAATCTGGTCACCGACTCCTTCCCTGCCCTGGCCCTGGGGGTCGAGCCGGTGGAGCCCGGCGTCATGGACCGGCCGCCCCGGGATGCCCGGGCGGGGCTGTTCGACCGGCGGTTCTCCCTGCGCCTGGCCTGGCAGGGACTGATGGTGGGCGGGCTGACTCTGGGGGCCTATTTTCTGGGCTTTACCCGGCTGCACGCCCCCGGACAGGTGGGGGCGGCGGCCAACACCATGGCCTTCGCCACCCTGACCATGAGCCAGCTGTTCCACGCCTTCAACGTCCGCAGTGAGGAGCGCTCCATCTTTGAGATGGGCCTGTTCTCCAACCCCGCCATGGTGCGGGCCTTCCTCATCGGCATGGCTTTGCAGCTGTCGGTGCTGCTGGTGCCCCCCCTGCGGCAGATCTTCGGGGTGATCCTGATGGACGGCGCCCAGTGGGTCACCGTGTCCGCCCTGGCCATGGCCCCCATCCCCGTGTGCGAGGCGGTAAAACGGCTGTCCGGCGACAGAAGGGAGAGGGGATGAGACCGGGATCAAATACCCTCCCTCCCACCCGTTTTTGGTATAGGGGGCTCCGCCCCCTATGACCCCCATATCGGGCGGCCACATGGGGCCGCCCCTACCTGCACAACATCCGTTCATCGTATCCCGTAGGGGCCGCCCCATGTGGCGGCCCGCGGGCGGAT
>CAKUHX010000120.1 GCA_934659475.1 uncultured Oscillospiraceae bacterium | reverse complement strand
CCTCTGCATATTTGTTCGTCAGACAGGTGCCCATGGCCAGCATGACCCCGGGGCTGACAATATTTTCTGAGGCAATGAGTTCGATGTTTTTCTGTTGACGGGAAAACTCTTTTTGAATGGATGCGCCCACCTCCGGGTCGATTTGTGAGAGGTAAGCCATAATTTCTTGAACAAGCATGCAGGGCCCTCCTTTTACATCAGATACAATATATTGTATCTGATGTGACGGAAAGCACAATTCCCATTATTGCACAAAGAATTTGCTGCATACAGTCGGATATTCTGTGTTTTTCGATATCGTAATTTCTTGCAGTGGGACGATCGTCGATCATGGCTGACCACGCGGCCCTTTGCGCATTTCTATGATCAGGAGAAGCCAACAACGGACTGCACGAAGTGCAGTCCGTTGTTGCAGTTATGTATATTTGCAGACAAACTGAATTGAAAATATCAATAAACGGTGAAGCCGCCAAAGCGCTTCACCGTTTATTGATAAGCAGACCTGTAAGCCGGGTTCTGTCTTTTAAGACAGCCATCTATCTCGACGCACCGTTGCCGGTGCGCTCAAGCCGCCTCCCCGGGACGGCCGGGCCGGCCTGTATGTCCCTCCACGGCGTTGCTCCGGAATAGAGTTTACAGCGACGGACTGTTCCCAGCCGTCGGGTGAGCTCTTACCTCGCCTTTCCACCCTTACCGGATCCGGCGCATGCTGCGCGTGAGCGCTGACGCGGCGCGAACCTGGCGGTATATCTCTGTTGCACTTTTCCTGGGGTCGCCCCCGGCGGGTGTTACCCGTTATTCCTGCCCTGCGGAGCCCGGACTTTCCTCACGGACGGGCCTTTCGCCCCGCCCACGCGGCTGTCCAGTCTGCTTACCGCACTATCATAGCGGAAAATAGGCCCTGTGTCAAAGGGTTTTAATTGAATTTTGCAGGACAATATGGTAGTATAATAAAATAGTTTTCCATACGTCTGTATAGGGACGCACTTCTATCGATCTATCGTACTGCTGCAAGGAGGATTCTGCGATGCTTACGATCCAGGAATATTTTGACACCCTGCGGGGAAAGTCCATCGCCGTCATCGGCATGGGCGTCAGCAACACGCCCCTGATCCGCATGATGCTGCGGGCGGGGCTGAAGGTCACTGTGTGCGACAAGGCCCCCCGGGAGAAGATCTCAGAACAGGCCCGGGAGTTGGAGAGCCTGGGCGCCCGCCTGCGTCTGGGCCCGGACTATCTGTCCAAGCTGTATAAGTTCGATCTGATCTTCCGCACCCCCGGCCTCAGTCCCAACACGCCGGAGGTGAAGGAGGCTGTGGAGCACGGCAGCGTGCTCACCTCCGAAATGGAGCTGTTCTTCCAGCTGTGCCCCTGCACTCTGGTGGGCGTGACCGGCAGCGACGGCAAAACCACCACCACCACCCTGATCTCCGAGTTTTTGAAGGAGGCGGGGAAGAACGTCTATGTGGGCGGCAACATCGGCCGCCCTCTGCTGCCCGATGTGTCCGGCATGGAGCACGACGATTACGCCGTGCTGGAGTTGTCCTCCTTCCAGCTGATGACCATGCAGCAGAGCCCCCACATCGCCGTGGTCACCAATCTGTCCCCCAACCACCTGGACTACCACCACACCATGGAGGAGTACACCCAGGCCAAGACCAACATCTTCAGCCACCAATGCGCCAATGACCGGGCGGTGTTCAATCTGGATAACGACATCACCCGTCAACTGGCCAAGACGGCCAAGTGCACCCCCACCATGTTCAGCCGAAAGGAGAAGCTGGAGGACGGGGGCGTCTATCTCCGGGACAACGCCATCTGGTTGACTAACGACATCGGCAGCCGGGAGGTGCTGCCCCTGTCCATGATCCGCATCCCTGGCGTGCACAACATTGAAAACTATATGGCCGCCATTGCCGCGGTGGACGGCATCGTCCCCGACAAGTGCGTCCGGGCGGTGGCCCAGCGCTTTACCGGCGTGGAGCACCGCATCGAGCTGGTGCGGGAACTGGACGGCGTGCGGTACTACAACGACTCCATCGGCACCAGCCCCACCCGCACCCAAGCCTGCCTGCACTCCTTCGACCAGAAGCTGGTGCTGATCGCCGGCGGCTACGACAAGCACATCCCCTTCACCCAGTTCGGTGATGAGGTGGCCCGGCACGTCAAGCTGCTGATCCTCATCGGTGACACGGCCCAGGCCATCCGCCAGGCGGTGGAGCAGGCACCCAGCTATGCGGACAGCGGCATCGAGATCGTCATGGCGGACGACCTGGCCGATGCGGTGAACATTGCCCGCAGCAAGGCCAGGAGCGGGGACGTGGCGGTGCTTTCTCCCGCCTGTGCCGCCTTTGACCGCTTTAAGAACTTTATGGAGCGGGGCAAAAAGTTCAAAGAGTTGGTGGAACAGCTGTAAGGAGGACTGACCTTGGACTATCAGGAGACACTGGCCCGCCTGTGCGCCGTGGGCGCCCCCAGCGGGTTTGAAGGGCCCATGGCCCAGGCCGCGGCGGAGCTGCTGCGGCCCATCATGGACGAGGTAACGATCGACAAGATGGGCAGCGTGGTGGCCGTACGCCGCTGTGGAAAGGAAAATGCGCCCCGGCTGCTGCTGGATGCCCATCTGGATGAGATCGGTTTTATCGTCACCGGCCACGAGGAGGGCTTTCTCCGCTTTGCCCCTCTGGGCGGAGTGGACCCCAGGATGCTGCCCGACCGGGAACTGACCATTCTGACCCAGCCGCCCTTCACCGGCGTGGTGGCCTGTATGCCGCCCCATGTGCTGTCTGACGAGGAGCGGGACAAGTCCCTGCCCATCAAGGAGCTCTTTATCGATGTGGGGCTGTCCCAGGAACAGGCCCAGGCACGCATCCCAGTGGGCACCCCCGCCGTCTACCGCGCAGGCTGCGCCCCCCTTGGGGAACACTGTCTGTACGGCAAGGCCCTGGATGACCGCTCCTGCTTCACCGTTCTGGCTGACGCTGCCCAGCGGCTGCTGGGGGAGGAGCTGGACGTGGATCTTTACATCGTCGGCTCCGTGCAGGAGGAGGTCCACGGTACAGGGGCCATCACCACGGCCTACGGCATCGTGCCCGACCTGTGCGTAGCTGTGGATGTGACCCACGGTGCCAGCCCAGATGCCCCCAAGGACGAGACCTTCCCCCTGGGCGGCGGGCCCACCATTGGCCTGGGCCCCAACTGCACCCAGTGGATGGCTGACCGTTTCCGTGCCAAGGCGGAGGAGCTATCCATCCCGTACAGCGTGGAAGTCATGCCCGGCCACTCCGGCACCAACGGCTGGGACCTGCAGGTCAGCCGGGAGGGGGTGGCTACGGCGGTGCTGTCCCTGCCCCTGCGGTATATGCACACCCCGCTGGAGACCATCCACCGGGACGATCTGGACGCCACCGCCCGCCTGCTGGCGGCCTTTATCAAAGACTTGGAGAAGGAGGTGCCCACCTATGCTTGATCTGCTGAAGCAGCTGTGCTCTCTCAACGGCGTGTCCGGGGACGAGGGGGAGGTACGTGCCTTTCTCCGCGCCCAGGCACAGCCCTATGCCGACTCCATCCGCACCGACGCCCTGGGCAACCTGATCGTGTTCAAGAAGGGGACCAAGTCCAGCGGGGACCATCTGCTGCTGGCCGCCCACATGGACGAGGTGGGCATCATCGTCACCCACGTCACCGATGAGGGCTTTCTGAAATTCGGCTTTGTGGGCGGGGTAGACCGCCGGGTCGCCATCGGCAAGCCGGTGGCCCTGGGCCACAACAGAGTGCCCGGCATCATCAGCCTGAAGGCCATCCATTTGACGGATAAGGCGGAGCTGAAAAAGGTGCCCAAAACGGACAAGCTGTACATCGACATCGGCGCGTCCGGCAGGGAGGCGGCCATGAAGCTGGCCCCTCCGGGCACCTACGGCTGCTTTGTCAGCCAGCCGGAGGAGTTCGGCGGCGGCTTTTTTAAGGCCCGGGCCATTGACGACCGCATCGGCTGTGCCATCATGCTGGAGCTTTTGAAGGAGGAGCTGCCCCTGGATGTGACCTTTGCCTTTACGGCCCAGGAGGAGGTAGGCACCCGGGGCGCCTTTGGCGCGGCCTTCTCCGTCACGCCCAGCGTGGCTCTGGTACTGGAGACCACCACCGCAGCCGACCTGCCCGGCGTGGACGACCACCGCCGGGTGTGCGCCCCGGGGAAGGGGCCTGTCATCTCCTATATGGACGGCGCCACCATCTATGACAGAGACCTGTTCGAGGATCTTCGCCGCCTGGCCGAGGACAATGGCATCCCCTGGCAGACCAAGGAGTATATCGCCGGGGGCAACGACGCCCGCACCATCCAGCGCACCAAGCAGGGCGTGCGGGTGGCCGCCATGTCCGCCGCCACCCGGTATCTCCACGCCCCCAGCAGCGTAGGCAGCATCGCCGATTTTGAAAACATGCTGAAGCTGACCCGGCTGTTTCTGGCCGATCAGGCCCGGCAGCTTTGAGAAGGAGAGATCTTCATGGAACTGACTGAAATTCTGTGTATGCTTGATTCCGCCCACGGCCCCTCCGGGGACGAGGGGGACATCCGCGCCGTCATCCACCAGCTGGCCCGCCCCTGGGCGGACGAGATCACAGCGGATGTGATGGGCAACCTTGTGGCCCGCAAAAAGGGGAGCGGCCCCAAGGTCATGTTCGCCGCCCATATGGACTCCATCGGCTTCATCGTCACCCACATCGAGAAGGAGGGCTTCCTCCGGGTGGGCAAGCTGGGCGGCATCTCTCCCAAGGACGTGCTGAACACCCCCGTCCGCTTCAAAAACGGCGTGCGGGGCGTGCTGGTGGCCGAGGAGAAGGCGGAGGACAAGCTGAAGCTGGAGGACTGCTATATCGACATCGGCGCCCAGGACGAGGAGCAGGCCCGCTCTCTGGTGCAGGTGGGGGACACCGCTGTCTACGATACCGCCGTGACCGAGGTCAACGGCCGTGTGATCTCCCCCTATCTGGATG
>CAKUHX010000119.1 GCA_934659475.1 uncultured Oscillospiraceae bacterium | reverse complement strand
GATGGCTCCGCATTCTCCGGGTTTTTGACGGTAAATTCCAGATCCCAGTAAAACAGCTCCCGGTAGAACAGGATGTAGCCCATCCCCGCCGCGGCCAGCAGGGTCACCAGAGCGTAGATCTTCCAGCTGCCCCGGTGGACCAACTCGGGCGCCAGGGCCACCCGCAGCAGCCCAGCCACCGTCGGCTCATGCTGCTCCCGCGAGGTGATGATCTCGCCGTCGGGGCCGATCATCGTCCCGTCGCCCATGGTGGCGCTGAAGGACAGGCCGGAGAGCTTGTTTCCGCTCTCATCATACAGGCTGAACCAGGTCATATCCGGGTCAGGATCCCAGCCGCCCCGAAAGAGCACCGTATCCCCCTGCCGGATCTCCACACCCAGCAAACCGTCTGGGACATAGCGGTCTCCGTTATCCCCGCTCCACGCAGAGGGCTCCGGCGCGGCGGAGGGGTCCTCCCGCACCATATAGGGGCCGTAGGTCTCGTTCCCCCAACGGTGTTCCACCTGGCCGTCCGGGTAGACCGTGAAGGCGATGTCCTGTCCGTCCTTTCTGCCCGCGTATTGGACCACGCCGTCCGTCTCCGTCCGGCGCAGAAAGATCTCCCGGTACTGGATCCCTACGCGGGAGCACTGCACCGCCGTCACCATGGCAAACAGGGGGATGGCGGCGAGCATCAGGATCAGCAGTCCCTTGCGGAACAGGTCCATCTCGTTCCAGCGCGTGCTCAGCTTCATGGTCGTCCTCCTTTTTCAGTGTTCCCGCAGGGGGGAACGGCTTATACGGTCAGGTCAGCGGTCTTGGCCCCAACTAAGGCGATCAGGTCGGCGGGGGCCACCTCCACCTGATAGCCGATCTTCCCGGCGGAGACACAGATGGTGTCCAAAATCTCCGCCGTCTCGTGGAACACGGTGGGGAACTGCTTCTTCATCCCCACCGGGGAGCACCCCCCGTGGATGTAGCCCGTCAGGGGCAGCAGCTCCTTCTGGTGGATCATGGCGATGGACTTCTCCCCCACCGCCTTGGCCGCCTTTTTCAGATCCAGGGTGTCCTCCACGGGGATGTCGAACACATAGTAGCCGCCGGAGGCCCCACGGGCCACCAGGGTCTTGAACACATGCTCCGGGTCCTGCCCCAGATAGGCAGCCACCGACGCGCCGTCGATGGAGCCGTCCGTGGGGTAAGTGTGGGGGGTATAGGCCACACCCTTCTGCTCCAGAACGCGCATCACGTTGGTCTTTTCCTCTTTTTGCTTTGCCATAACAGGTCCCTCTCTGTTTTCTGTCTTACAGATACATCCGCATCAGCGCCAGCACCAGCATGTGGGCCGGGTAGAAGGCGTAGCAGGCGTACTGGATGGCCCGGCTGTGGGGGCCCTGCTTCCCATTATACAGCCAAATGGGGATCAGCGCCAGCACCGCCAGTCCCTGCTCCGAAATTTCGATGGTGTGTCCCAGCAGGGTAACGGGGATCAGCATCCCGCCCAGCAGATAGCAGTTCAGCCAGACCAGTCCGGCCAGCTGGCCCAGCCAGCCCCAGGTCCTGCCCCGGCAGAGGTAGAACACCAGCACCGTCACCACACCGCTGCCGTAGTAGTCCACCATGGCCAGCTGTCCCGCCACCAGACCCGCGGCCACACAGAGCAGAGACACCAGGGCGAAAACTACCGGGCCATTCCCTTTCGCCTTTTCCATGGCCATCATCAGCAGGATGGCCAGGCAGAAGGTGAACATCACATTCTGATGGAAGGGGAACACCACGGAGGAGTAGTACAGCAGGTCAAAGGGGATCTCTGAGATCAGGGCGAAGATGAACATACGCCCCAGATATTTCTTCCGGTCATGAGTCAGAAAAAAGCCCTCGGCCACCTGATAGGCAAAGATGGGGAAGGCCAGACGTCCCACAGCGGTGAGCCAGTTGTTCCCCGGGATCACCGTGGCCCACATGTGGTCGCACAGCATCAGGGCCATAGCCAGGAGCTTGAGAGATAAGCTGTTGAGACAGCGCAGGGATTTTTTCTCGTTCATGGGTATTCCTCCGTGTTTCAGTGTGATTCTTTCTTTCTATGAAATGGGTTTGTATCTATGTAGGCCCAGGCGGTCCTCATTTCCCACGCAGCTCGATGATCTGATCACGCAGGGCGGCAGCCAGCTCGAATTCCAGCATTTTGGCTGCCTCTTTCATCTGCTTCTCCAGCTTGGCGATCTGCTCGGCCTTCTGCTGCTTGGTCATGGATCGGATCTCGCCCCGGCGCTCCGCGCTGCTCTTCTCGTCATCCTGGGCGGAGATGTCCAGCAGGTCACGCACCGACTTGATGATCGTCTTGGGCACGATGCCGTGGGCCTTGTTGAAGGCGTCCTGCTTCTCCCGGCGGCGCTGGGTCTCATCCATGGCCCGGCGCATGGAGGGGGTGATGGTGTCGGCGTACAGGATGACCTTGCCCTCGGCATTTCGGGCGGCCCGGCCGATGGTCTGGATCAGGGCGGTCTCGCTGCGCAGGAAACCCTCCTTGTCCGCATCCAGAATGGCCACCAGGGACACCTCGGGCAGATCCAGGCCCTCACGCAGCAGGTTGATGCCGATCAGCACATGGAAGGTGCCCAGGCGCAGGTCCCGGATGATCTCCATGCGCTCCATGGCGTCGATGTCGTGGTGCATATAGCGCACCTTGATGCCCGCCGCCTGGAGATAGGCGGTGAGGTCCTCCGCCATGCGCTTGGTCAGGGTGGTCACCAGTACCCGCTCGTTCCGGGCGGTGCGGTCGTTGATCTCGCCGATCAGGTCATCGATCTGCCCCTCCACCGGGCGGACCTCCACCTCCGGATCCAGCAGGCCCGTGGGGCGGATGACCTGCTCCACGATCTGGCCGGAACGGGTGCGCTCGTAGTCCCCGGGGGTGGCGGAGACATACACCACCTGGTTTACTCTCTGTTCAAACTCCTCAAATTTCAACGGGCGGTTATCATAGGCGCAGGGCAGGCGGAAGCCGTAGTCCACCAGAGTGGTCTTTCTGGCCCGGTCGCCGTTGTACATGGCCCGCACCTGGGGCAGGGTGACGTGGCTCTCGTCGATGAACAGGACAAAGTCCTTGGGGAAGTAGTCCAGAAGGGTGTGGGGCGGGCTGCCCACAGGGCGGCCCTCGATGACCCGGGAGTAATTTTCGATGCCAGAGCAGTAGCCCAGCTCCTGCATCATCTCGATGTCATACATAGTGCGCTGCTTCAGCCTCTGGGCCTCCACCAGCTTGTTCTCCCTCTCGAAGAAGGCTACCCGCTCCTCCAGTTCCCGATAGATCTCCTGAATGGCGGCATCCATCTTGGCCTTGGGGGTGACATAGTGGGTGGCGGGCCAGATGGGGATGTTGGTCAGGCGGCGGATGGGGGCGCCGGTGACCACGTTGATCTCCGAAATGCGGTCGATCTCGTCCCCAAAGAACTCGATACGGATGGCGGTGTCCTTCCAGTAGGCGGGCCAGACCTCTACCGTGTCCCCCCGCACCCGGAACATGTTCCGGTCGAAGGCGATGTCGTTGCGCTCATACCGGATGGCCACCAGCCGCTTCAGCAGTTCGTCCCGCTCCATCACCGCCCCCACCCGCAGGGAGACCATCATGGCGGCGAAGTCCTCCGGCTCGCCCAGACCGTAGATGCAGGACACGGAGGACACCACGATCACGTCCCGCCGCTCCAGCAGAGAGGCGGTGGCAGACAGGCGCAGGCGGTCGATCTCCTCGTTGATGGAGGAGTCCTTCTCGATAAAGGTATCCGTGTGGGGGATATAGGCCTCCGGCTGGTAGTAGTCGTAGTAAGAAACGAAGTATTCCACCGCGTTGTTGGGGAAGAACTCCTTAAACTCGGCGCACAGCTGGGCGGCCAGGGTCTTGTTGTGGGCCAGCACCAGGGTGGGCCGCTGGACCTGCTCGATGATCTTGGCCATGGTAAAGGTCTTGCCGGAGCCGGTGACGCCCAGAAGGGTCTGCTCGTCCAGCCCCATCTCGATGCCCTGGGACAGGGCCTGGATGGCCTCAGGCTGGTCCCCGCTGGGCTGATATTCTGATACCACCTGAAATTTCGGCATGGCGGCTCCTCCTTCCTACAGGGGACGCTGCGGTCCCGTGCCCCTCATTATAGTCGAACAAATTTTCTATTGCAAGTGATTTCGTTCCTTTTTCCATAAATTTTAAGAAACGCTCAATCTCCTTTTGTGTTCTTTGGGCTCCTTGGGATCGGAAAGCCCATGCTCCCCGCCCCCTGCGGGGGCGGGGAGCATGGGAAATAATTGGGTATTTAGCAAACTGTCCTCCGCCGTCACAGCAGATAGCATGACCGCCGCCGGCGGAAATTTTCCGATTGATTCATAGACACCGCATCATCATCCACGAACACGATGTGGTCGATCAGCTCCAGCCCGATGCCCGCCAGCGCCGCCCGGGCGGTGTCGGTAGAGGTCCAGTCCGCGTCAGAGGGGAAAGCCAGGTTGCTGATATGGTTGTGGGCCAGATAGACCCCCGTGGCCCGCAGGCTCAGGGCCTCCTCGGCAATACGACGGATGTTCACGTCAGAGGCAAAGACGCAGCCCTCTGAGATCTGCCGCACGCCCAGCACCTTCCGCTTGCCGTCCACCGCCAGGATATATACCATCTCGTTCCGGGCACCGAAGAAGTACGGCCGCAGCACAGCCACCGCCTCCTCCGTGGTGGCCGCCCGGTCGTCCAGGCTGCTGCGGCTGCTGACATAGCTCCTGCCCATGGCGGGCATGAGCTTCAGCAGGGCGGCGGTGTGGTCCCCCACGCCGGGCGTTTTCTTCAGCTCCTCCGCCGAGGCGTCCAGCACCCCGGACAGTGAGCCGAACCGTTGGATCAGGGCATGGGCCAGCCCGTTCACGTCCCCCTGGGGGATGGCGTAAAACAGCAGCAGTTCCAGCAGCCGATGCTCCGGCCAGCCCTGTCCGCCGGTCGTCAGAAATTCCTTTTTCATCCGCTGCCTGTGCCCATCGTGGATC
>CAKUHX010000118.1 GCA_934659475.1 uncultured Oscillospiraceae bacterium | reverse complement strand
GGGCGGGGAAGATCTCGTCCGTGGGGGCGGTGACATGGGCCACCGCCTGGGCCACGGTGTAGTTCTTTACAAAGGTCAGATCCTCGGGGATCTTGTCGCAGATCACCGCATTCATCACGCCCTGCTCCCGGATGATGCGGGTGATCTCACGGGTATCCACGCCGCAGATGCCGGGAATACCCCACTGCTTCAACTGGGCATCCAGATCCCCCTGACAGCGGAAGTTAGAGGGATTCCGGCACCACTCCCGCGCCACATAACCCTTCAGACCGCACGCTCCCTCGAAGTCCTCGGGGATCATGCCGTAGTTTCCGATCAGCGGGAAGATCTGTAAGGCGATCTGTCCGTAGTAGCTGGGGTCGGTGAGAGTCTCGATATAGCCGCACATATTGGTGGTGAACACCAGCTCGCCCACACAGCTGCCCTCCGCGCCGAAGGCTTCGCCCTCGAACACCGTACCGTCAGACAAAACTAAGTAACTCTTCATTTGCCTCTCCCCCCTCAAATGGTGGCCGCAATAACCGCTTTGATGGCGTGCATCCGGTTTTCCGCTTCCTGAAACACGATGGACTGGGGGCCTTCGAACACCTGGTCGGTGACCTCCATCTCCTGCCGGCCGAACTTCTCCCCCATCTCCTTGCCGATCTCAGTCTTCAGATCGTGGTAAGAGGGCAGACAGTGCATAAACACCGTGCTGTCTTTTCCGGTCATATCCATCAGCTGCTGATTGACCTGATAGGGCGCCAGGTCCTGGATACGCTGCTGCCACACCTCCTCCGGCTCCCCCATGGAGACCCAGATATCGGTGTAGATCACGTCCGCCCCGGCCACAGCCTTGGCGGGGTCGCTCTCAAAGGCCAGGGCGCCGCCGCTGGCCCGAGCCAGACGCCGGCACTGCTCCACCAGGGCGGGGTCAGGCCGGTAGGCCCAGGCCGGACACGCTTTGTGGACACCACGGGGATAGAGCCGGCATCCAGCACATCCAGAATGGGCTGGGGGTCCACCTTGGTGATCTCCCCCACAAAGCCCAGGTGGGTATCCTTCTGCTTGGCCAGGATCATGTGGCCATCCAGGCCGGACAGGCCCATGGCCTTGCCGCCACAGCACTGCAGCAGGTTCACAAGGCTCTTGCTGATCTTACCGCACAGCACCATCTGGGCGGCCTCCACGGTCTCCTGATCCGTGACCCGCAGCCCGTCCACGAACTGGGTCTCCTTTCCGATCTTGTGCAGCAGCTCGGTGATCTCCGGGCCGCCGCCGTCGATCACACCCTGGCCGGCCTCGGCCACCTGCACCAGCTTCTGCCCCGCGTAGTGCTGGGCCAGACACTGGCGCAGGCCCTCCGGTCCGTTTATGCCCTTCAGCTGGTCCGCGTGGAAACTGACTGTGGTGGCCATGCCCTTGTAGTAGTCATCCACCACCGGGCAGAACACCGGGGCGTGGTCCAGCCCGCAGATCTTGCGCATCTCGGGCAGGTGCTTGTGCCCCTGTCCGATAGCGTAAATGGCCGGGCTGTCCATCTCGGCGGTCTTCTCCTGCTCATACTGGGCGATCATCTTCTTTCCGCCGCCTGAGTAGCCCGTCAGGGAGAAGCAGGTCAGCAGCGCGTCCGGGGACAGGACGCCCGCTGCCGTCAGCGGGTAAACGATGCTGATAAAGCCGCTGGCGTGGCAGCCAGGGTTGGCGATGCGCTTGGCGAGGAGGATCTGCTCCCGGTGGGCGGCGGACAGCTCCGGAAAGCCGTAGGCCCAGCCGGGGGCCACGCGGTGGGCCGTGGAGGTGTCGATGACCACGGTGTCCGGACCCTCTGCCAGCTCCACCGCCTGCTTGGCCGCCTCATCCGGCAGACACAGGAACACCACATCCGCCTGACCGAACATGTCCCGACGGCAGTTGGGATCCTTACGCTGCTCCTCCGGCAGAATCAGGACCTGAATGTCCTTTCGGCTGCCCAGCCTCTGATAGATCTGTAAACCGGTGGTCCCGGCTTTCCCGTCGATAAATACTTTTTTCATGTCGATCAGCTCCTTCTCTGTTGGCAACCTGGGTATCATAATATTTATGCATTTATACTGCCACTATGTGAATAAATATTCAACATATTTTTGTGCTGCTTTTCATATTTTCTGTCTGAACAAAACTGTATTCCCTGCCCCCTCCGGTTTTCGGCGATCAACTGTGATAAAGCGGCCGCTCTCGGACGGAGAGCATAAAAATGCCGGACAGGAAAAGTCCTGTCCGGCATTTTTTGTTGCAGTTGTTCAGCTCCAACTCTCCTCGATCTCAGAGCGCTTGGCCCGGGACATGAGATCGTCCAGCACATTACGGACGTCCCGTCCCTCATAGAGCACCTCATAGGCCGCCTGGGCGATGGGCATCTCCACCCCCGCCTTCTGGGCCAGGGCCCGGGCGTTGGCGGCGGCATAGTAGCCCTCTACCACGGCGCCGATCTCCTTCACAGCCTGCTCCACGGGCACGCCCTGGCCGATCAGGATGCCGCACCGGCGGTTGCGGGAGTGCATAGAACAGCAGGTGACGATCAGATCGCCCACGCCGGCCAGACCGGTAAAGGTCTCCTTCCGGCCGCCCAGAGCCACCCCCAGCCGGGCCATCTCCGCCAGGCCCCGGGTCATGAGCAGGGCCTTGGTGTTGTCCCCGCAGCCCATGCCATCGCAGCAGCCGGCGCACAGGGCGATGATGTTCTTCAGGGCGGCGCAGATCTCGGTACCCACCTTGTCGTCGCTGGTGTATACCCGGAAGCGGGGATTCATAAAGGTATCCTGCACGAATTCCGCGATCTTCAGGTCATCCGCGGCAGCCACCACGCCGGTGGGGATGCGGCGGCCCACCTCCTCCGCATGAGAAGGGCCGGACAGCACTACCACGGGGCACTTATACCCTACCTCCTGCTGGATGACCTGGCTCAGGCGCATGGAGGTGTCCTTCTCGATGCCCTTGGACACGGACACCAGCACCGTGCCCTCGTCCACCAGATCCCGCAGCTGGGCGGCGGTGGAGCGCACGGCGAAGGACGGGGTGGCCATCACCACCAGGCCGCAGCCCTTCACGGCCGCCAGATCGGTGGTGAATTTCAGCCCGTCGGGCAGGCGGACCCCCTTCAGCAGGTGGTTCTCCCGGTTCTCCCGCAGCTCGCTGCACTCCGCCTCGTGGTAGGACCACAGGGTGACGTCATGTCCGTTTTCCAGCAGCAGCAGGGCCAGGGCCGTGCCCCAGCCGCCGCTTCCTACGACCGTGATCTTCATGGTAAAACCTCCGATTATTCAGCATTGCATGGCATCCCTATACGGGACCTTATTTCCTCTTATGAAAGCTCAGCTTGTTCTCCGTCCCGGTGAGCAGACGGTGGATATTGCCCCGGTGCATGTACAGGATCAGCCCGCCGATCAGCAGGGCGAGCACGGTGATGATCCCGTCCCGGTACAGGACCAGGCTGCACACCGGGAAGGCCGCCCCGGCGAAGCAGGAGCCCAGGGACACATACCGGGTGAGCACCACCAGCACCAGAAAGCCGCCCCAGACCACCAGGGCGATGCGCCAGTCGATCATAATGGCGATGGTGCCGCCGGACAGGATGCCCTTGCCCCCCTTGAAATGAAACATGCAGGGGAACATATGGCCCAGCAGGCAGAACAGTCCCGCCCAGTATTTGAACAGCACCGCGTAGTAGTCCGCCAGAGCCTGCTCCAGGGGAAAGTCCGGCATGATCCGCGGGTCGAACCGCCCGGCCAGCCACAGCGCGATCAGGATGGCCGCCACCGCCTTCAGCACGTCGCACAGGATGACCACAAGGGTCAGCGGCCCGCCGAAGGTGCGGTGGAAGTTGGTCAGGCCGGCGTTGCCGCTGCCGTGGGTGCGCACATCATCGTGGAGGATATACTTGGACACGATCACCGCCCCGTTGAAGCAGCCGCAGAAATAGGCGATCACCGCTGCCAGCCAGAACTCCATATGGCTCAAAACAAACCAGATCACAGCGCCCATGTCACCCCTCCTGGTCGCCCTTCTGGCGGATGGTCATGCGCACGGGGGTGCCCTCCAGGCCGAAGGTGGAGCGGATCTGGTTCTCCAGATACCGCTGATAGGAGAAGTGGAACAGCCGGGCATCATTGCAGAAGCAGATGAAGTGGGGCGGCCGGATGCCCGCCTGGGTCATGTAGTAGATCTTCAGGCGGCGGCCCTTGTCCGTGGGAGGCTGCACCCGGGCGGTGGCATCGGCCAGCACCGAGTTGAGCATGCCGGTAGTGATCCGTGTGGTGGCCTGATCGTTCACATAGTTGATCAGGTCAAACAGCCGGTCCACCCGCTGTCCCGTCAGGGCAGAGATGAACACGACAGGGGCATAGGTCATATAGGACAGATCCCGCATCACATCCTGGCGCATCCTGTCCATGGTCTTGCCGTCCTTCTCAACGGCGTCCCACTTGTTCACCACGATGATACAGGCCTTGCCCGCCTCGTGGGCCAGACCGGCCACCTTGGTGTCCTGCTCTGTGACCCCCTCCCGGGCGTCGATCATGATCAGGCACACGTCCGCCCGCTCAATGGCCATGGTGGCCCGCAGGACGGAGAACTTCTCCACCCGGTCCTCCACCTTGGACTTCTTCCGCATCCCGGCGGTATCGATGATCAGGTATCTGCCCTTGGCGTTTTCAAAGTAGCTGTCCACCGCGTCCCGGGTGGTGCCCGCCACGTCGGAGACGATGACCCGTTCCTCCCCCAAAATGCGGTTGGTCAAAGAGGACTTGCCCACGTTGGGCTTGCCGATGATGGCCACCTTGATGACGTCGTCGTCCTCCTCTTCCTCCTGCTCCGGGGGGAAATACTCAAAGCAGGCGTCCAGCAGGTCTCCGGTGCCATGACCGTGGACAGCGGAGACGGCGATGGGGTCCCCAAGGCCCAGGTTATAGAACTCGTAAATATCCGGGTTCAGATTGCCCACCTGATCCATTTTGTTTACCGCCAGTACCACCGGCTTTTGGGAGCGCAGCAGCATGTTGGCCACATCCTGATCGGCGGCGGTCAGGCCGGTCTTGATGTCGCACACAAAGACGATCACCGTGGCCGCCTGAATGGCGATCTCCGCCTGCTCCCGCATAAAGGACAGGATCTGGTCGTCGGTGCCCGGCTCGATGCCGCCGGTGTCCA
>CAKUHX010000117.1 GCA_934659475.1 uncultured Oscillospiraceae bacterium | reverse complement strand
GTCCCCCTCTTTCCCCTCCCCTCGTAAAAATCCTATTTCAAATTGAAAAAAACACTTGCAATTATGTTCCGAATCTGCTAATATATCATTCGATGCTTCATAAAAAGCTACACGGCGGCGTATTTTGCGTCTCCGTATACTTCGTCATAGCAAGGAGGTAAGCAACATGGCCAAATGTGAATTCTGCGACAAGGACGTCGTTTTCGGCATCAAGGTTTCCCACTCTCACCGCCGCTCCAACCGCGCCTGGAAGCCCAATGTCAAGCGGGTGAAAGCGCTGGTGAATGGCACTCCTACCCACGTGTACGTCTGCACCAGATGCCTCCGTTCCGGTAAGGTCACCCGCGCGGTGTGATCCTTCCCCTGGCTTGAAAGCCCTCCGGTTTTCCGGGGGGCTTTTTCTTTTATGCCGCCGCTCTGAATGATAGGATGAACGCCGCACCTTTTTACAAGGTGCGGCGCTCGGTCTTTGTCACTTCTTGCGGTTGTCGGTCCAGCTCATGAACTTCACGATCAGAGCGATCAGACCCAAGACCACAAAGATACCGGCCATACCCTGGGCCAGCATTTCAACTGCCTGCTGCATCATGATCATACTTTTGTCCCTCCTGTCAGCCCAGATTGGCGAAATACTGCAGCACCACGCCGCCGGCCACTACGGAAGCGATCTGCCCGGAGACGTTGGCGGCAATGGCGTACATCAGAAGATGGTTCTGCCGGTCGGCCTCCTGCCCCAGCTTTTCGATCACCCGGGAGGACATGGGGAAGGCGGAGATGCCCGCCGCACCGATCATGGGGTTGATCTTATTCTTGGGGGTAAAGAGGTTCAGCACCTTTACGAACAGCACTCCTACCACGGAGTCCAGCACGAAGGCCACCAGACCCAGACCCATGATCATCAGGGTCTCCAGCCGGACGAAGTCCTCCGCCTTCATGGAGAAGGAGATGGTGATGCCCAGCAGCAGGGTGATCAGGTTGGCCAGCTCATTCTGGGCGCACAGGGACATGGTGGTCAGCACGCCGCACTCCCGGATCAGGTTGCCGAACATCAGGAAGCCCACCAGCGCCACAGAGGAGGGGGCCACCAGACCGGCAACGAACGTAACGATGATGGGGAACAGGATGCGGGTGCGCTTGGAGACCTTTTTGTCCACAAAGGGCATACGCATGGCCCGGTCCTTCTTGGTGGTCACCAGCTTGATGGCAAAGGGCTGGATGATGGGCACCAGCGCCATGTAGGAGTAGGCCGCCACCGCGATGGCACCCACATATTTGGACTTAAGCACCTGGGACACCAGGATAGAGGTGGGGCCGTCCGCCGCACCGATGATGCCGATGGAGGCGGCGTCCTTGATGTCAAAGCCCAAAGCCACCGCAATGATAATGGTCAGGAAAATGCCGGCCTGGGCCGCAGCGCCGCACAGGAACAGCTTGGGATTGGCCAGCAGGGGCCCGAAGTCGATCATGGCCCCGATGCCGATGAACAGCAGGATGGGGAACGCCTCGGAAACGCCGATCCCCGTCTCAAACAGCCACTGAATGATGCCCGCAGTCTCCCCCAGTCCCTCGGTATACTGATTGATGACGCCGTACAGGGGCAGGTTCACCAAGATCGCGCCGAAGCCCAAGGGCATCAGCAGCGCCGGCTCATACCCCTTTACAATGGCCAGATAGATCAGCACAGCGCCGATCAGGTACATGAGCGCCTGCTTGCCCGTGATCGACAAAAGGCCCTCCCACAAGAACGAAAAATCCACACTTATCCTTCCTTTCCACAAAAATCGCCAGAATGACCTTATACCTGCCCAACGGGGCTCGGTCCCGCGCAGTTCAGGGAGAACGGCTTAAAAAAACAGACCTGCGCTCCATGAAAATGGAACGCAGGTCTGGTCATTTCAGACAGGGCCAGTACGCTTGCAAAGAAGCGTACACGCTTGTTGGCCGTGCCGCGCCTTACTGAGAAAGGCGCCGACTACTCCCCTTTGTTGTCCGCATTATAGCATTTGATCTTGACCGCGTCAAGGCATCTTCGCGCTTTTTAACAGACTTCTTGCAGTTTTCCTGCGCTTTCCTTACGCGTGCCCCTCCGCCACGGCGGTCTCGATGGCCGTCTCCTCGTCCTGCATGGCCTTCAGGGTCATCTCCAGCAGCTTGTCCAGCTCCCAGCCCAGCAGCTGAGCGCCATTGGTGATCACATCCCGGGAGCAGCCTGCGGCGAACTTCTTGTCCTTGAATTTCTTCTTCAGGGACTTCAGCTCCATATCCGCCACACTCCTGGAGGGCCGCATCAGGGCCGCCGCCCCGATCAGGCCGGTCAGCTCATCGGTGGCGTACAGCACCTTCTCCATCTCATGCTCCGGCTTGATGTCTACACAGATGCCCCAGCCGTGGCAGGCCACGGAACGGATGATGTCCTCCTCCACCCCGTGCTCCCGCATCAGCTCCTGGCACTTGACGCAGTGCTCCTCCGGCCACTTTTCAAAATCCAGATCGTGGAGCAGGCCCACCACGGCCCAATGCTCCTCCTCTGCCCCATACCCCAGCTGGCGGGCATACCACGCCATCACATGCTCCACGGTGATGGCGTGCCGCAGATGGAACGGCTCCTGATCATACTGCGTCAATAAGGCCCATGCCTGTTCTCTGTTCATTGTCCAAGCTTCCTTTCTCTGCCGCCTTTTCTGCGGCGTTCAGTAGGCCACCACGATACCGCCGTCGTTGGCGTAAACGGTGGTCACGCCGCCGGCCTCCAAGATCAGAATATCCTTGAACTGGCAGCGCTGCTCCAGCAGCTGCTTCACCTGCATCGCCCGCTCAGGGGCGTTGCAGTGGCACAACGCGCACACCCGTCCCTCGTGATCCAGATCCTTGGCCACATAGTCCACCAGCTTGCCCAGAGCCTGCTTGACGGACAGCGCCTGTCCCAGCTTACAGATCTCCCCCTCCTTGGTGGCACCCATGAACAGCTTGATCTTCAGCGCGCCGGTGACCACCGACTGCAGCTTGGTCAGCCGGCCGTTTTTCCGCAGATTGTCCAGATTCTCCAACACGAAGAAGGTCTGCATACGGTAGATGAACTCCTCCGTCTCCCGCACCACATGCTTGAATGGGTAGCCCGCCTCGGCCAGTTCCCTGATCTTCAGGGCCACCAGCACCTCGCCGGACACCGCGGAGCAGGAGTTGAATACATGGACGTTCTTCTGGGGATACTCCTCTTCAAACAAATGCCGCGCCTGCTCCGCGCTGTTGTGGGAGCCGCTGAGCAGCGCGCTGAGGGTGACCACATAAATATCCTCCGCGCCCCCCTCATAGGCGTCCAGATACGCCTGAGGCGAGGGGCAGGCGGTGGCCGGTGCGTTCTCGTCCGCCTTCATGCTGGCCAGCAGGTCGCTGCGGTCAAAGGTCTCATCATCTATAAACACGCTGCCCCCCGAGCGGATGGTCAGCGGCACTTTGATAAAGCAGCCCGCCTTCATCATCTGGGGCGTCAGATCACAGCAACTGTCCACCACGATCTTAAAACTCATAGTGTTCCCTCCATGCCAGGCATCGGCTCTTGCCGAATCCTGTTTTCAGTTCAGTATAGCAGATTTCTCTCCATAGTGCAAATAGAACTCATTCGGCTCCCCTGCGCTTTTCCCTGTTGAATTGACAGTTTTTCCATTTTCCTTTACACTATTTTAAGGTCACGGCCTTCCGTGCAGGGAGGGCTGGGCCATAGATCCGACTGATACTGAGAGGTGATCGCATGGACGGCGGCAGTTATGGGCGAATATGGGGCATGGGATCCAACGGGAGACCGGACGAACGAACTGCCGTGGGGCTGTGCTGACGTCTCCGGCCTGCCTTTGTATGCCATTGCCCAAACACGAAAACACAGTGCGCCCGGCCGGGCGGCGGACAGTGTAAAGGGGCAGTGGCTTTTTTGCGCCCATTTTCACCCTGTTCTCCCCCGCCACGGCGCAAAAGCAGGGAGGTTTGGACATGGAACTGAACGAGAAGAAGCTGGAACAGCCCGGGATGGAGCATCCCGATTACGCCGGAGAGATCGCCGCGCTGGTGCGCAGCGGGCAGTCCCCCAAGGCCCTGAAGGAGGCCCTGCTGGGCTACCACGAAAACGACCTGGCCGCAGCCTTGGAGCTGCTGAGCGTCCCGGAGCGGGAGCGCGTCTACCAGTGCCTGGACGCGGGGGAGCTCTCCGACATCTTCAACTACGCCGAGCTGCCCGCCGTCTATTTGAACGAACTGAATCTGCGCAAGAAAGTGGACGTACTGTCCCACATGGACACAGACACGGCGGTGGACTATCTGAAACAGATGGACAAAGGGGAAAAGAACACCCTGATGGAGCTGCTGCTGCCGGAAGCCCGCACCCGCATCGCCCTGCTGTGGCCCTTCGACGAGGACGAGATCGGCAGCGTGATGACCACCAACTACATCGTCATCACCGCCGGCCTGACCGTGCGTCAGGCCATGGCCAGCCTGGTCAAGCAGGCGGCAGAGCACGACAACATCTCCACTATCTATGTGGTAGATGACCAACAGGTATTTTACGGGGCCATCGACCTGAAGGATCTGATCATCGCCCGGGAGGGCACTCCGCTGGACGACCTGATCACCACCTCCTACCCCTATGTCTACGCTCAGGAGCTGATCGAGGACTGCGTGGAGCGGGTGAAGGACTACTCCGAGGACTCCATCCCTGTACTGGACACGGACAACCGGCTTTTGGGCGTTATCACCGCTCAGGACTTTATGACCGTGGTGGACGACGAACTGAGCGAGGACTACGCCAAGCTGGCCGGTCTGTCCGACGAGGAGGACCTGGACGAACCCCTGATCTGCAGCGTGAAAAAGCGCCTGCCCTGGCTGCTGGCCCTGCTGGCGCTGGGGGTGGTGGTCTCCGGCGTGGTAGGCCTGTTCGAGGCGGTGGCCGCCCAGATCACCCTGGTGGTCTGTTTCCAGTCCCTGGTGCTGGACATGGCGGGCAACGTGGGCACCCAGTCCCTAGCTGTCACCATCCGTGTGCTGATGGACGAGCAGCTCAGCCGCGGGCAGAAATTCCAGCTGGTGTGGAAGGAGGCCCGTGTGGGCTTCATCAACGGCCTATTGCTGGGCACCGCCTCCTTCCTGGTCATCGGCGGCTATCTGTGCCTGCTGCGGGGCCAGCCCCCTGTCA
>CAKUHX010000116.1 GCA_934659475.1 uncultured Oscillospiraceae bacterium | reverse complement strand
GGAGGAGGCCATCCTCCACGCCTGCCCCCTGCGTGTGCGCCCGGTGCTGATGACCACCCTGACCACCATTCTGGCCCTGCTCCCCATGGCTCTGGGCATGAGCGAGGGGGCCAGCGAGATGATGAGCGACATGGGCATCACCATGATGAGCGGCATGACCATCTCCACCGCCATCACCCTGCTGTTCACCCCGGTGTACTACTCGGTGATCGACGACCTGAGCCATATCTTCCGGCGCAGAAAGAAGTCCGCCCCCGCGAAAAACGGGTGAAAAGGGCGAGAAAGGCAAAAAGCATCCCCGCGCGCCAACGGCGCGCGGGGATATTTTTATCTTTACCTCTCCCGGTAGATCATGCCGATCAGATTGGGGCCGGCGTTGATGGCGATGACGCCGCCGATGAAATACTCCAGCTCCGGCTCTGCCTTCAGCTCCTGCACGCAGGCGCCCCGCAGCTTGCCCGCCATCTCCGGGTTGGCGGAGCGGATCAGGAAATAGGGGGTGCCCTTCTTCCGGGTCTTCTGGCACAGGGCCAGCATGGCGGGCACCACGTTTTTCTCCCCCCGCACCTTGCTGAGCACCTTGGATTCGCCGTTCTCAAAGGTCATGATGGGCTTCAGCCCCAGAGCGTCCCCCATAAAGGCGGCGGCGGCGGACACCCGGCCGGACTTCTTGGCGAACCGCAGGTCCAGAGGGACGAACAGGATGCGGGCGTGGGCCAGCCAGTCCCGGATAAAGGCCTCGACCTTTTCGGGGGACTGGCCGTCGGCGGCCATTCTGGCCCCCTGGACCACCGCCCAGCCATAGGCCATGGTGTAGGTCCCGGCGTCGATCACCGTGATGGTGAACTTCTCCCGGGCCTTGGGATTTTCGTCGTAGAAGGACTCCCGGGCCTGAAGGGCGTTGCAGTAGGTGGAGCTGCCCTTGGCATTGATGGCGGTGTAGATCAGGTGGGTATAGCCCTCGTCATAGGCCTGCTGATAGCACTCCTCGAACATGAAGGGGGTCAGCTGGGCGTGGGTGGGGATCTTCTTTTCCGCCAGCAGCACCCGGTAAAACTCCTCCGGCGTGTAGTCCACGCAGTCCCGGATCTCCCGGTCCTCCAGGGCGATGGGAAAGTGCAGCACCTGGATGCCCAGTTCCCGGGCCAGGTCGGCGGGGATGTCGGCGGCGGAATCGGTAAGAAATTTGATCAAAGCCATGTGATACTCCTTTATTCCTCTGCCCTTGGGCAGGATCGGCGGCCAAACCGGTATCAGACATTATCGCAAAAATTCCTTATCTTGTCAATCACTTCCGGATGGCATCCACTTCCCGGCGGTTCTCCTCGTCCTCCCGCTGCTCCTGCTCCCGCTTCAGCTGCGCCGCCGGCTTCTTCTCCAGCTTCTTCCGGCTGCCGTCGGGGTACTGGATCACGGTGTTGTTCAGCTGGCCCAGCAGGCTGGCCCGCACGGACTCGATGTATTCCTTCCGCAGGGCGGCCCGCTCCTCGATCTCCTCCAGAGTGAGCCCCTCCGGGGTCTTGGCCTTGGCGGCCAGTTCGTTGATGCGTAAGATCTTGGACTGATCCATAGAAAACACTCCTTGTGTGTGAAATATAGGCGGTATTCAAATCTCCAGCTCTGTAGGGGCGGCCCTATGTGGCCGCCCGCTTTTTAACGTCCGCCCCCTCATCCGGCCCTGCGGGCCACCTTCCCCCCTGTGTGGGGAAGGCTTGATCTGGGCGGCCACAGGCCGCCCCTGCGGATCACGTTTCTTTCCTCTTGCAGGGGCGGGTCTCAGATCAGATATACCGTTCGATCACCACCATGGTCCGCCCCTTTCGGGACTGGCCGGGCAGGTCGGCCAGCACGCACTTGCCAAGGCCGCGGCAGCCGATCACGTCCCCCTTTTCCACTGTCTTGTCCCCCTTCAGGCACTCCCGGTGGTTCACCTCCACCCGGCCGGCGGCGATCAGATCGGCGGCCTTGCCCCGGGACAGGGAGAACCCCGCCGCCAGCACCGCGTCCAGCCGGGGGGCGGCCACCGTGTCCCGGATGACCTTTACCTCCGGCGGGCGGACCTCCAGCCCGGACAGGGGGATCTGCCGGAGCTTCAGCCTGGCCCGGCCGGCGCTCTCCCACTGGGACAGGAGGATGGGGACGATCTCCGTCAGGGCCAGCACCTGGCACTTTCCCGGCAGGATCAGGATGTCCCCCAGCTTCTCCCGGTCCAGACCCAGGGCCATGAGCCCGCCCAGGATGTCCCGGTGGGACAGCTGCACCTCCCGGGGAAAGACGGCCTCCACCGCCCCCACGGGGCCATCCGGGTCGGCGGCAAAGTCCTCTGGCTCCTGCCAGTCGGGCAGAAAGGCGCACACCGTGCGTTCCGCTCCCTCATAGCCCCCCCAGAACAGGCATTTGGGCCGGCCCCAGGCATTCAGCAGCCCCTCGGCCGCCGCCCGCTGCCCCGGGGTGAGAAAGGCCGTGTGGGCGGGCACACCCCGGGTGCGGGTCAGCTCCCCCTTGTCCAGCACCCGGCCCAGAAGGACCCGCTCCTCCCGGTCACGGGCGCAGCGGTCCAGCAGTTCAGTTTTGGTCATGATCTCCCCTCCCCGGTCAATATCATGGAGCAAAGCGTATTTGCAGAGCGTGTTCTCCGGTGTTCCCCGTCCCGCAGGCGGAGGGCACAAAACGGATCGGGAGTATCAGTATAGATTCTGCCCCGGATTTTGTCAATCGCGCCGGGAAAAACCGTTGCGCGGAGAGGGAACGGGTGGTACAATGGGAAAAGTTAATAGGACCTAACTTTTGAAATAGCACTGGAAAGGAACGCTGACCCTATGGAAGAGACCGGCAGATCCGCCACCCTCTATGACCTGGCCCCGGGACAGAGCGGGGTGATCCGCGCCGTGGGCAACCAGTCCGGGGCGGTGAAGCGCCGCCTGATCGACATGGGCCTGACCCCGGGCACCAGAGTCACGGTGAATAAGATCGCCCCCCTGGGGGACCCGCTGGAGGTCTCTCTCCGGGGCTATGTCCTGTCCCTGCGCCGGGCGGACGCCGCCCAGATCGCCATGGTGGAGCAGACGGGGGACTGCGCCGGCTGCGGGGGCTGCGCCGGGGGCGGGCCCACCGCCCAGGCGGCCATGACCAAGCACCTGACCGATCCGGCGGTACTGAAGCGGGAGATGGACGACCACGTCCACGAGCTGGAGGCCCACCGCAGGGCCTACGACCCCAGCGCCCACGACGGCCGCCCCATGCGGGTGGCCCTGGCGGGCAACCCCAACTGCGGCAAGACCACCCTGTTCAACGCCCTGACCGGCTCTGACCAGTATGTGGGCAACTGGCCGGGGGTCACCGTGGAGAAGAAGGAGGGCACCGCCCATCTGGGGGACAAAGATCTCACCATCGTAGACCTGCCCGGCATCTACTCCCTGTCGCCCTACTCCATGGAGGAGATCGTCGCCCGTGACTATATCATCAACGAGGCCCCCGACTGTATCATCGACGTGGTGGACGCCACCAATCTGGAGCGGAATCTGTACCTGTCCATCCAGCTGCTGGAGCTGGAGCGGCCCATGGTCATCGCCCTGAACTTTATGGACGAGGTGGAAAAACGGGGCGACCGCATTGACGCCCGCCAGCTGAGCAAGGAGCTGGGCATCCCCGTGATCCCCATCGTGGCCCGCACAGGCCAGGGGCTGGATCAGCTCTTAGAGACCGCCCACCTCCAGATGCACATCGGGTTCAATCTGGAGCCGGACGACCTCTACGACGACTACACCCACCACATCCACCACTGTATCGGCGAGCTGCTCCACGACTACGCCTATGCCGCCGGCCTGCCCGCCCACTGGGCCTCCATCAAGCTGCTGGAGGGGGACGAGCTGGTGGAGAAGGCCCTGAAGCTGCCCCCGGAGGTGAAGAAAAAGCTGGACGACATCGCCGCCGCCTACGAGAACTCCAGCCCCCTGGGGGACCGGGAGACCCTGGTGGCCGACAGCCGCTATCAGTATATCCAGCGGGTTGCAGCCGCCTCGGTGGTCAAGGCCGACCGCAGGGGGGAGCGCACCCTGACCGAAAAGATCGACGCCGTGGTGACCCACCGGGTGCTGGCTATCCCCTTGTTCCTGCTTACCATGCTGGTGATGTTCGCCGTGACCTTCGGCCCCTTCGGCTCCTGGCTGTCCGACGGGGTGGGCAGAGGTATGGACGCCTTCGGCATCTGGCTGGGCGGCGCCATGACCGCCGCCGGGGCGCCGGCCGTCCTCGTCTCCCTGGTGCGGGACGGCATCGTGGCCGGCGTGGGGGGCGTGCTCACCTTCCTGCCCCAGATCGCCCTGCTGTTTTTGTTCCTGTCCCTGCTGGAGGACTCGGGCTATATGTCCCGGGCGGCCTTCATCATGGACCGGCTGCTGCGGCGCTTCGGCCTGAGCGGAAAGGCTTTTATCCCTATGCTCATGGGCTTCGGCTGCACCGTGCCCGCCATCATGGGGGCACGCACCATGGAGAACGAGAAGGACCGCCGCATGACCATCCTGCTGCTGCCCTTCATGTCCTGCTCCGCCAAGCTGCCGGTCTATGGCCTGCTGTCCTCCGCCTTCTTCGGGCCGTGGGCGGGGCTGGTGGTGTTCGCCCTGTACTGCGTGGGCATGGCCATGGGCATCCTGTCCGGCCTGCTGTTCAAGCACACCCTCTTCGCCGGAGAGCCCGCCCCCTTCGTGCTGGAGCTGCCCCCCTACCGCCTGCCCTCCTTCTCCAACGTCATGCGCCATGTGTGGCTGAAGGTAAAGGGCTTTCTGGTGAAGGCGGGCACTCTGATCCTGCTCATGTCCATCGTGCTGTGGCTGCTGCAGTCCTTCGACTTTGCCCTGACTATGGTGGACGACCCCGCCCGCAGCATGCTGGGGGCCATCGGCGCGGCCATCGCCCCGGTGTTCCGGCCCTGCGGCTTCGGCGCGTGGCAGGCGGTGGTGGCCCTGCTCACCGGGCTGATCGCCAAGGAGATGCTGGTCACCTCTCTGTCCATGTTCTACGGCTTCCCCCTCACCGCCACCGGCGGGATGGTGGCCGCCGCCATGACGGGCTTTACCCCCCTGTCCGCCTTCTCCTATCTGGTGTTCATCCTGCTGTATGTGCCCTGCGTGGCCGCCGTGTCCACCCTGTTCCGGGAGATGAACAGCAAAAAGTGGGCGTTCTTCTCCATCGCCTGGCAGCTGGTCTGCGCCTATGTGCTGTCCATGGCGGTGTATCAGCTGGGGAGCCTGCTGCTGTGATGTTTGGCCGTAAATGCCTTCCCCCCCGCAGGGGGGAAGGTGTCATCGCCGAAGGCGA
>CAKUHX010000115.1 GCA_934659475.1 uncultured Oscillospiraceae bacterium | reverse complement strand
GGCACCTGAATGAAGGGGATGCCCCGCTGATAGGTGGCGGCGGCAAAGCCCGCCATGTCCCCGGTGACGCCGCCGCCCAGGGCCACGATGATGTCGCTGCGGGTCATGTGGTTCTCCCCCAGGAAGTGGAGCAGCCGGCCGTAGGTGGTCAGGTTCTTGCTCTCCTCCCCGGCGGGAAAGGCCCAGGAGATCGGCCGGAAGCCCGCCCTCTCCAGACTGTCACACAGGCGCTGGCCGTACAGGGGCAGCACATTGGTGTCGGAGATCACGGCGGCGGTGCGCCCCGCCCCGGTGACCCGGGCGATGTGCTCCCCGGCCTGATCCAGCAGGCCGCGGCCGATCTCAATGTCATACGCTCTGGATGCTGCAACATGGATGGTGGTCATCGTCCATCGACCTCCGCTTTCCGTTTTCTGCCCTCGTCCAGCAGACGCACCAGCTGCTGCTGATCGTCTGCCGCCAGGGCGTCCCGGTACTGCTGCATGCTGGACATAAAAAAGTCCAGCTCCTTCAGCAGGAAGTCCTTGTTTTCTAAAAACAGCTCCGCCCACATCTCCGGTGCCAGCCAGGCCACCCGGGTCATGTCCTTGTAGCTGCCGGCGGAAAAACCCTTATGGGCCCCGGCGGTGGGACTTTTGATGTAGCCGTTGGAGACGATGTGGGCCATCTGCGAGGTAAAGGCGATCATCTCGTCGTGCTCCTGGGCGGAGGTGACGGAGAAGCGCCCGAAGCCCGCGGGGGCCAGCAGCTCCTTCGCCCGGCCCAGCAGGGCGATGTCGTCCCGGTCCATGGGCACCAGCACCATGGGGGCGTTGTGGAACAGATTGGCCCGGGCGTATTTGAAGCCGGAGTTGTGGGTGCCCGCCATGGGATGGCCCCCCAGGAAGGTGACGCCGTTTTCCCGGGCCGCGGGGAAGCAGGCGGCGCACACCACCCGCTTGGTGCCGCAGCAGTCGATGACCACGGGATGGCCGCCCATAAGGTGGGCCTTCTCCTTAAAATAAGAGATGGAGGCGGCGGGGTAGGCCGCCAGCAGGATCAGGTCGCAGGCGGGCAGCTTGTCGTCCGTCAGCTCGCTGTCCACCGCGCCGCTGAGCTTTGCAAAGTCCAGAGTGTTCTGATCGGCGTCCCGGGCCAGCACCCGCCAGCCCGCCTCGTGATACGCCTTGGCGAAGGAGCCGCCGATCAGCCCCAGACCGACAATACCGACGGTCATTGGATCGCCTCCCGCACTCTGCGCACCTTCTTGGCCAGAGCGTCATACTCCTCCGGCCGCAAGGACTGGGCCCCGTCGCACAGGGCGTGGATGGGGTCGTTGTGCACCTCGATGATCAGGCCGTCCGCCCCGCAGGCGGCGGCGGACAGGGCCATGGGGGGCACCAGCCGGGCGATGCCGGTGGCGTGGCTGGGGTCCACGATGATGGGCAGGTGGGTCAGCTTCCGCAGCATGGGCACCGCGGCCAGATCCAGAGTGTTCCGGGTGTAGTCGTCAAAGGTGCGGATGCCCCGCTCGCACAGCACCACCTGCTCGTTGCCCCCGGCCATGATGTACTCGGCGCTCATCAGCAGCTCCTTCAGGGTACTGGCCAGGCCGCGCTTGAGCAGGATGGGCTTGCGCAGACGGCCCAGCTCCTTCAGCAGGTCGAAGTTCTGCATGTTCCGGGCGCCCACCTGGATCAGATCCACGTCCTCGAACAGGGGCAGGTGCTCCACGCCCATGATCTCGGTGACGATGGGAAGGCCGGTCTCCTGCCGGGCGATCTTCAAAAGCTCGATGCCCTCGGCCTTCAGCCCCTGGAAGTCGTAGGGGGAGGTGCGGGGCTTGAAGGCTCCGCCCCGCAGCATGTTGGCGCCGGAGGCCTTTACCGCCTTGGCTACGGCTACGATCTGCTCCTCGGTCTCCACAGAGCAGGGCCCGGCGATCATGCAGAAGTTCCCGTGGCCGATCTTCACGTCGCCTACCTCTACCACAGTGTCGTCGGGGTGGAACTTGCGGTTGCAGCACTTGAAGGGCTCGGTCACCCGGGTGACGGAGTCCACGATGCCCAGGCTGCCGATCAGGTCCATGTCCACCCGGCTGGTGTCGCCCACCAGACCCAGCACCGTCTGGTACACGCCCTGGGAGACGTGGATGTTCAGCCCCTGGCCCTTCAGCCAGTCCATCAGCTGCTCCTGCTTGTCCGGTGCAACTCCGTGCTTTAATACGACGATCATAAGTTTGTCCTCCGTTTTCTATTTTGGCTCAGTTCTTCGGGGTGATCCCCGCCCGGGGCGGGGGTGCGGAAAGAGACGGGAAATGGCCGGGAAAAATGAAAAATGCGGCACAGGACCAACCTGTGCCGCATGAAACACTCTCTTACCGAGCTTCTTTTTGCACCACAAATCAGCCTTACTATGCGGACACAGTAAAGTAATAATAGGGCACAAAAAAGAAGCGGTCCATCATGGTATATCTCTCCATCGCTAAACTGTTGTTGGCTAAAGTATAAAAACTTCCCGGCCTGTTGTCAACTGAAAATTCGCACAAAACAGAAGAAATTATTTCCCCGGTCCATGGCGGATGTCACACCGGGTGGGAGGATCGTTGGACGGCGGAGACACTCACAAAAATTTCCTGTACTGTCACATAAATTTTACAGTTTTACAAATGTAAAGTGTTGAATTATACTGAGATGGAGATCTGAGAGCCCCCGGGGCGGGAGGAGAAAACACCATGAGTATCGTGGAACTGGGCAGCCTTCAGCTGACGCTGTTTGCCCTGATGCTGACGGGAGCCGTGCTGAAAAAGCGGGGTGTGATCGACGAGGCGGGCAAGCGGTGCCTGTCCGACCTGTGCATCAACATCGTCATCCCCTGCAACATCTTTAAGTCCTGTCTGATCCAGTTCAACATGGACATCCTGCGCTCGTGCAGCCTGCTGCTGCTCAGCGCGGTGCTGATGCAGGCGCTGTGTCTGCTTTTGAACCGGTCCCTGTTTGAGCGGTATGACTCCCAGCGGAAGAAGGTGCTGCAATACTGCACCATCGTCCCCATGAGCGGCTTTCTGGGCAACCCCATCGCCGAGGGGATCTACGATCAGGTGGGGGTGCTGTACACCTCTATTTTTCTGATCCCCATGCGCATCGTCATGTGGTCCATGGGCACCTCCTACTTTGTGGCCGGGGAGGGGACGGATAAGAAAAAGGTGCTGAAAAACGTGCTGACCCACCCCTGCCTGGTGGCCATCTACCTGGGCATCCTCTGCATGGTCACCCAGATCCAGCTGCCCTCGGTCATCACCGAGACGGTGCGCTACATTGGTAACTGCAATTCCGCCCTGAGCATGTTCATCGTGGGCACCATCCTCACCGATGTGCCCCTGCGGTCGATCTTCAGCCGGGACACTGTGCTGTTCAGCGTGCTGCGGCTGGGCCTGCTGCCCGCCGCCGCCCTGGGTCTCGGCCTGCTGCTGGGGCTGGAGACGGCTCCTCTGGGCGTGAGCGTGCTGATGACGGGCATGCCCGCCGGGGCCACCGCCGCCATCTTCGCCGCCAAATACGGCAGCGACGCCCCCTTTGCTACCCGCTGCGTGGTGTTCACCACCCTGCTGTCCATGGTCACCCTGCCCCTGTGGGCCGCCGTGGTGGGATGAAGAACTGTGATAGTTTGAGGCCGCCGTCTTTAGACGGCGGCTTCTTTTGTGCTTGACAGGATGTTGAGAAGGTGATATATTATCGATAGACGATATTGAGACGCGATAATAGAAAAGGAGGTGGCCGGTGTGGGCGCAGGAGCGCGGGGGCCGCTGACCGAGGCCATGTTCTATACGCTGATGGTGCTGGCCCGGCGGGACGTATGCGGAACAGAGATCGCCGCGGCGGTGGCCGGGCGGACGGAGGGCCGGGTGAAGCTGGGTCCGGGCACGCTGTATACCATCTTGGGCAAATTTCTGGAGGAAAAGCTGATCGAAGAGACGGAGCAGGACGCCGGGGGCCGCAGACGCACCTACCGCCTGACCCCCGCCGGGCGGGAGGTCTATGAGGGGGAGCTGCGCCGCCTGGAGCAGTGCATCCGGGACGCGAAGGAGGAAGAACGATGAAATACATCATCCGCATGGACCCCGTCCGGCCCGGAGACGCTCCGGCCATGGAGCAATGGCTGGAGGACTGCGCCGCCCGGGGCCTGTCCCTGGTCAAGCTGGGCTCCGGTTTCTGCCTGTTTAAGCGGGGGGAGGAGAAAAAGGTCCGCTTCCGCCTGGCCCCCTCCGGACGGAGAAAAAATTCGGACGGCGAGCTGCGCCGCCAGCTGTATGAGCAGGCGGGGTGGCAGTACGCGGGGGGCTGGGACGTATTCTATGTGTTCCGCACGGAGGACCCCCAGGCGCCGGAGCCCTACTCCGATGGGGAGAGCCGGGCCATGGCCCTGAGCGATCTGGATACGGCGCTGAAGCAGTATCACATCCGGCGGGCCATTGCCTATGGCGTGCTGCTGGCGCTGCTGCTGGCGGTAGGGGCTTCCCACTCGTGGATATTTCTGAAGCTGCTGTTGACCATCCCTACTACTGTCCTGATCTGGGCGGTGTTGGAGGCGCTGCAGGGGGTCGAGCGGACCCGCCGCCTGCGCGCTCTGCGGCGGGCGGCAGCCGAGAGGAGGGCGCCCGCCGCGGGAAAGCCGGCCCCGGTGAGAAATGCCGCCCTGTCGGTGATCACCCTGCTGGCCCTGCTGGGGCTGGTGAACAGCTGGCGGTTGGAGCGGCAGGAACTGCCCGTGTGGGAGGGTCCCGCCCCCTGTATCGTGGAACTGGAGACCACCTACTACTGCACCTCCCACGAGGGGACCTTCCGCCGCACTGCCGCCACCCTGCTGGCCCCGGTGCAGACCAGGACGGAGGAGGACGGATACAGCGAATTTCAGCCGGAGGAGACGGGGGACGGGAAGCCCCGGCTGTCCACGGTCAACGGCTTTTACCACCCGGGACTGGATACCGTGACCCTGCGGCTCACTCTGCCCTTCCTGACCCGGGCCGCCGCCATGGCGGAGATGGAGGACCTGCGCATCCAGAACATCCAGTGGCAGCAGCGGGAGATCCAGTGCCCCGGGACGGACTTCGCCGTGCTGTGGGAGAGCGACGCCCATTTCCAGATGCTGGCCCTGGGCCGGGGCAGACGGGCGGTGATCTACCGCTACCGCGGGGCGGAGGATCTGACCGACCATCTGGAGCTGCTGTGCCGGCCCCTGCAATGAGCCGGGACGGTCCGCGGAAGTGAGCGAATAAACGAATGGAACCGCTAGAGACTGTCGAAAAAGCAGCAGCACGTAGAGATACGGGAAGGAAGATAGTTACGAAAGAAACCCAGGAGGGGTGTCT
>CAKUHX010000114.1 GCA_934659475.1 uncultured Oscillospiraceae bacterium | reverse complement strand
GCCAGCCCACCTGTGTCTCAAAAACCAAAAACCGCTCGAAGATCCATCCCTGTCAGGTGCAGGCAGTTTTGCCGGAGCAGAAATGTGTCCAGACAAGGAAAGGCCCGCAGAGGATACTGCCGTATCGTCAAGGGGCTTGACGATGTATGGGCCCATTTCTGCCCGTCAAAACCGTGTCTGCCCTTGTCAAGCGATGGTACGCTGATCAATCGTACCGGTTGTTCACGTTGGAGGTGATGTCCTTGATGATCTCCTTCAGCTCCCGGTCGGTCTTGAGCATGGTCTCGATGCGCTCGGCGGAGTGCATGACAGTGGTGTGGTCCCGGCCGTCAAACTCCCGGCCGATCTCCTTCAGGGACAGGTTGGTCATCTGCCGGATCTGGTACATGGCGATCTGCCGGGCGTAGACCACATCCTTGGTGCGGGTCTGGCCCCGGAGGACATCGGGCTCCAGATTGAAGAACTTGCAGACCTCTTCAATGATGACCCCGGCGGTGGGCAGGATGTCGGTCTTGTCGTTGAGCATGTCCTTCACCGCCCGCAGCACCGTGTCCTTGTTCACCGCGTCCCCCATCAGGTCCTGATAGGCCAGCAGCTTATTCACCGTGCCCTCGATCTGCCGCACGCTGGAGGTGATGTTCTCTGCGATGTACTCCAACACCGGGGCGGGCAGCTCCACCCCCATGCGGATGGACTTGTTTTTGATGATGGCCACCCGGGTCTCATAGTCCGGGGGCTGCACGTCGCAGGTCAGGCCCCGGCGGAACCGGTCCCGCAGGCGCTGCTCCAGCCGCAGCATCTCCGTGGGCGGCCGGTCGGAGGTGAACACGATGGGCTTGCCCTGCTCGTACAGGGTGTTGAAGGTGTGGAACAGCTCCTCCTCGCTGGAGTCCTTGCCGGCAATGAACTGCACGTCGTCCATCAGGAACAGGTCGGCAGTGCGGTACTTGTCCCGGAACTGCTGCATGTCGGCCCCCCGGCGGAGATAGCCGATCAGCTCGTTGACGAAGTCCTCGCTCTTCAGATACTGGATGTTGTGCTCCGGATGGAGCTGACGCACCTTGTGGGCGATGGCGTACAGCAGGTGGGTCTTGCCCAGGCCGGGCTGTCCGTAGATGAACAGGGGGTTGTAGTTCTCTCCGTTGCCCTCGGCCACCGCCAGGGCGGCGTTGTAGGCATATTTGTTGGAGGGGCCGACCACGAAGTTGTCAAAGGTGTATTTATCGGTGACCGCAAAGCTCTCCGGCTTGGGCTTGGTGTAGCTGGCCAGCTGGTCCTCGGTGAGCACCACCACCTCCAGGTCGGAGGAGAACAGCTCCTTCAGGGCGGCCTGGATCCGGGGGGCGTAACGGGAGGCGATGATGTCCCGCTTCCAGCGGGAGGGGCTGTATAGGACGAACCGGGTCTCCTCCAGCGCCACGGCGGTGGCGTCGTCAAACCAGGTCTTGATGGTGGTACTGGTCATCTCGGGCTGCATCAGCTCCAGGACCTTGGACCAGACGTCGGCGGCAGGATTCATTCCGGGGCCTCCTTCATGGGAAAGATCGGGGCGCACAGGGGGAAAAGCGCCCATCTGCAACTGATTTATTATACCAAATTTTTGCCCTTATAGCAAGGTTTTCACGGGTATTTTTATTTATAAATGTATGGGGGAAAACGCCGGCTTTTGTCAGAGGGCGGCCCTTACGGGTATTACGAACGATACACGCCGTAGGGGCGGCCTTTGGCCGCCCGCGCCAAGGCCCCCTTGTGAAAGGGGGCTGGCACCGCCGAATATGGGGTCCCCGGCAAAGCCGAAGGCTTTGTTGGGGAGAGGACGAGCAGCGGAGCGAGCGAGCCATGGCATTTATGCCGTGGCGAGTAATGCGGAGCTTGTGAGGACGAGGCGCGCCGGGTCGTCGCGCTCTACACACGGTGGGTAGAACATTCCGCAGGGCAAGGGCAACTCCCTTGCCGCGTACACCTTTCCCCGGCCTCCGGTGGTGTATCCGGGAAAAACCGCCCACAAGATGTTGTGACAGACAAAAAATCCCCCTTTTCGGGCAAAATTTTGGTTGACATAGTGCGGAACAATCGTCTATAATGATATCCGCTATTCCCACGGGGTGTTTTTGCGCCCTTTTGGGAACGGAACCACAGACCGCAGCCGGCAACGGCTGTTGTTGGGCCGGGTAAAAGCCGGCTTCATTCAGATTTGAGGAGGTGTCCCCCATGCTTCGTACCTATCAGCCCAAGAAGCGCCAGCGTTCCAAGGAGCACGGCTTCCGCAAGCGTATGGCCACCCGCAACGGCCGCAAGGTGCTGGCCCGCCGCCGCGCCAAGGGCCGCGCGAAACTGACTTACTGATCCAGCTAAGTCAGGGCGCCGGTCTTACCGGAGCGGATCATACGAGGACACAGTTTAAATAACACGCAGCACACAGGGGCGTGGGAGAGATCCCCCGCCCCATAAAGTGCATATGGGGTATTCCCCGCTGCGTGCGCAGGACGGAGGAAACTCATGAAGCACACCGTTGCACTCAAGCAGAATCATGAATTCCGCCGGCTGTACAGCAAGGGCAGAAACGCCGCCTCGCCCTACTTTGCCGTCTACTGCCGAAGGACCGGCCGGCCTTACAGCCGCCTGGGCCTGACCACGGGGGTAAAGCTGGGCAACGCGGTCAAGCGCAACCGGGTGCGCCGCCGGATGCGGGAACTGTACCGCACCAACGAGAGCAAGCTTCGTCCCGGCTATGACATCGTCATGGTGGCCCGCACGCGGGCCATATTCGCCCGCTACAGCGACCTGGAGAGCAGCTTCCTGCGCCTGATGAAAAAGCTGGAGCTCACCCTCCCCCGGGAGGAGGAGCCATGAAAGCCCTGCTGCTGGCCCTGATCCGGTTTTACCGCCGCGCCATCTCTCCCCTGCGTCCCCCCTGCTGCCGCTTTATCCCCACCTGCTCCCAGTACGCGCTGGAG
This sequence comes from uncultured Oscillospiraceae bacterium, assembly GCA_934659475.1. GTDB lineage: Bacteria > Bacillota > Clostridia > Oscillospirales > Oscillospiraceae > Lawsonibacter. The sequence goes on along the minus strand of CAKUHX010000114.1, from coordinate 2,405 downwards.
GCGGTGGAAAAATACGGCGCGTGGAAGGGGGGCTGGCTGGCCCTGCGCAGATTTCTCCGGTGCCAGCCCTTTCACCGGCAGGAGACCATCGAGTACGACCCCGTGCCGTAGTCTCCCGCCCCATTCTGAACTTGCGGAGGAACTATCGTGGATATTATTCTGAAACCCTTCAGCTGGCTGCTGACCTTTTTCTACCAGTTCGCCGGCTACGGCGTTGCCCTGATCCTGTTCGGCTTCGTGGTCAAGCTGATCCTATTCCCCGTGACCCTGAAGCAGAAGAAGAGCATGATCCAGATGAACATGCTCTCCGGCCGGGTGCAGAAGCTCCAGGCCCAGTACGGCAAGACCAACCCCCAGCGCTATCAGGAGGAGGTCCAGAAGCTCTACGCCCAGGAGAAGGTCAACCCCATGGGCGGCTGCGCCTGGTCCCTGGTGCCTATGGTGGTGCTGATCGCCCTGTACGGCATCATCCGCAACCCCATCCAGCGGATGATGGGCGTGCCCGCCGACATGATCGACACCGTTGCTAAGATCACCGGCGTTGAGAACACCGGCGCCTATCCCCAGATCGCCATGGCCCGCGCCCTGGGCGACCCCAGCGTGCTGGCCAGCGCCAAGCAGGCCCTTGGCGAGGCCGGGGACGGCCTGTTCGCCATGAACTTCAGCTTCCTGGGCCTGGACCTGGACGCCATCCCCACCTGGAGATTCTGGGAGGGGGGCATCCACTGGGCCACTCTGGGCCTGTTCCTGCTGGTGCTGGTGTCTACCCTGGTGTCCTTCCTGTCCATGAAGGTCTCTATGCAGACCAACAAGATCAATAACCAGACCCAGAACGCCCAGATGGACCAGACCAACAAGACCATGATGCTGATGATGCCCCTCATGTCCCTGTGGATCGGCTTCACCGTGCCCGCCGCCCTGTCCGTCTACTGGATCTCCCAGTACCTGATGACCATGGTGCAGGAGGTGGTCTGCGGCAAGATGCTGAAGAAGGACTACGAGGCCGCCCGCGCCGCCGCCGAGGAGGCCGCCCGCCTGGCCAAGGAGGAGGAGAAGCGCCGCAAGGAGGAGGCCCGCCTTGAGCGCGCCCGCCGCATCGAGGAGGAGAAGCTCAACCGGAAGAAGGGCATCAAGAAGGGGGACGAGTCTGGACAGGAGGGCGTGAACCGGGCCGACAGCCGGGAGGGCATCCGCACCTATGCCCGGGGCCGGGCCTATATCCCCGGCCGCTTCGGCGAGGTGACCCCCTATGCCGACCCCAACGACCTGTTCCGCGCCAAGGCGGAGGCCGCCCAGGCCGCCGCCGGGAGCAAGAAGAAAAAGGGCAGGAAGGACGGGGAGGAGCAGCCCGCTGCCCCCGCCCAGAAGCCCGTTGAGGCGCCCGCCGCCGAGACCCCCGTGGAGGTCCCCGCCGAGGAGAGCCAGCCCGTGGTGCTGGCCGCCCCGGAGGAGAACGCCGTTCCCGTGGAGACTGCCGCCCCCGCCCAGACCGAGGAGGTCGAGGTAGAGGTAGAGCAGGAGGAAGTAGAGCTGCCTGACAGCGACGAGAAGGAGGGCGAGTGAGCATGGTACAGTGGATCGAGACCACCGGCCGCACTGAGGAGGACGCCATCGCCGCCGCCCTGTTCCAGCTGGGTCTGGAGCGGGACGACGTGTCCGTAGAGGTGGTGGAGCGGGCCAAGTCCGGCTTCCTGGGCTTCGGCGGCAACCCCGCCAAGGTGCGCGTCAGCTATGAGGTGTCTGAGGAGGGCGGCGAGCCCCAGCCCATGAAGGACGAGTTCAAGCTCAGCGTCTTTGACGAGCCGGCCCCCGCCAAGAAGGAGCAGCCCAAGGCCGCCCCCGCGATCGTCGAGGAGAAGAAGGCCCCCAAGCCGGAGCGCCCCCAGCTGGAGCCCGGCGACGAGATCATCATGGCCGCCCCCCCGAAGAAGGAGGAGCCCCGCCCCGCCCGCGCCGAGCGGCCCCGGCAGGAGCGCGCCCCCCGGGCTGACCGCCGGAGCGACCGCCCCGCCCCCCGTCCCCGGCAGGACGGCGCCCCCGTGCATATGGCGGCGGAGGACCTGCCCCTGGCCGCCGCGGACGACGAGAAGGCCCAGCGCATCACCCAGTTCCTCACCGGCCTGATGGAGCACCTGCACGTGCAGGCCGAGCCCCAGGTCCATGTGAACGAGGAGGGGGCCTACCGGGTCATCCTGGCCGGCCACGACCTGGGGGCCATCATCGGCCGCCGGGGCGAGACCCTGGACGCCATCCAGCAGCTGACCAACTATGCCGTGAACCACGGCCAGTCCAAGCGGGTGCGCATCCAGATCGACGCCGAGGGCTACCGTGCCAAGCGGGAGGAGTCCCTCCAGCGGCTGGCCGTCAAGGTGGCGGGCAAGGTGGTCAAATACCGCAAGAACGTC
>CAKUHX010000113.1 GCA_934659475.1 uncultured Oscillospiraceae bacterium | reverse complement strand
CAAGGGAGCGGGCGGATGACATTTTTTGTTTCGATAGAAATAAAAAACGTCGGAGCAAAGCGGACTTTGCTCCGACGTGGTGCGGCTGACGGGACTCGAACCCGTACGCCCAGAGGACACAAGCACCTCAAGCTTGCCAGTCTACCAATTCCAGCACAGCCGCATCCTGATGGTCCTAGGAAGAACCGCTTGATTATTATACTGTCCCGGCGGGGGTTTGTCAACTATTACCTTGACCGCCCCCGCCGGAAGATCGGATCATTTCTCCGCTGCCCCGGCTTTTTTTGCTTCGGACTGCTGGGCGATGGCCTCTTTCTCCTTCAACAGCTCCTCGTGCAGCTGGACGGAGTCCCACTCACGGTTGCTGTCGGTCAGCACCGCCTTCAAGGGGATGGGGGGCAGCTTGGATAGGCGGATGGCGTTGAGGATGGCCTCCAGCTGGGCCTGACCCACGCCGCAGAACACCATCATGGACTCGGGGAACGACTCTGGCACGATGTCCGCGGCGGGCTCGCCCTGACCCTGAGCCAGCTGCTCCAGGGGCAGATGGTACTGCTCTGGCCGGATCATCCGGATGCGGAAGCGGAGCATCATCATCATCTGGTGCAGCTTGGTCCACTGGGGGCCGGAGCAGTTATACAAAAGAACGGCTTGCTTTGTCATAGTAGGCTCTCCTTTCTGTGTGCGCGGTTTTTATACCTGGGCCAGGGCCTGCTCCAGGTCGGCGATCAGGTCGGCCTTGTCCTCCAGTCCGCAGGACAGGCGCACCTGGTCGGGGGATACCCCGGCGGCGGCCAGTTCGGCGTCGGTCATCTGCCGGTGGGTGGAGGAGGCGGGGTGCAGGCAGCAGGTGCGGGCGTCGGCCACATGGGTCTCGATGGCGGCCAGCTTCAGGTGTTTCATGAATACTTCAGCCGCCGCGCGGCCGCCCTTCACGCCGAAGGACACCACGCCGCAGGTGCCGCTGGGCATATATTTCTGGGCGGTCTCATAGTACTTGTCCCCTTCCAGGCCGGGATAGGACACCCAGGCGATCTTGGGGTGGCCGTTCAGGTACTGGGCCACGGCCAGGGCGTTTTCGCAGTGCCGGGGCATCCGGATGTGGAGGCTCTCCAGCCCCAGATTCAGGTAGAAGGCGTTCTGGGGCGACTGGATGGAGCCGAAGTCCCGCATGAGCTGGGCGGTGGCCTTGGTGATGAAGGCCCCCTCCTGGCCGAAGCGCTGGGCGTAGGTGATGCCGTGGTAGCTGTCGTCGGGGGTGGTCAGGCCGGGGAACTTGTCCGCGTGGGCCATCCAGTCGAACTTACCGCTGTCCACGATGCAGCCGCCCACGGCGGCGCCGTGGCCGTCCATATACTTGGTGGTGGAGTGGGTGACGATGTCGGCCCCCCACTCAAAGGGGCGGCAGTTGATGGGGGTGGCGAAGGTGTTGTCCACGATCAGGGGCACGCCGTGGCCGTGGGCGGCGCGGGCGAACTTTTCGATGTCCAGCACGGTCAGGGCGGGGTTGGCGATGGTCTCGCCGAACACGGCCTTGGTGTTGGGCCGGAAGGCGGCCGCCAGCTTCTCCTCCGTGCAGTCGGGGGAGACGAAGGTGAACTCCACCCCCATCTTCTTCATGGTCACGGCGAACAGGTTATAGGTGCCGCCGTAGATGCTGCTGCTGGCCACCACGTGGTCGCCGCAGTTGGCGATGTTGAACACGGCGTAGAAGTTGGCCGCCTGGCCGGAGGAGGTGAGCATGGCGGCGGTGCCGCCTTCCAGGGCGCAGATCTTGGCCGCCACCATGTCGTTGGTGGGATTCTGCAGGCGGGTATAGAAATAGCCGCTGGCCTCCAGGTCGAAGAGCTTTCCCATATCCTCACTGGTGCTGTACTTAAAGGTCGTAGACTGGATGATGGGGATCTGGCGGGGCTGGCCGTTGCCGGGGGCGTAGCCCCCCTGGACGCAGTTGGTATCGATGGTGTACTGGCTCATAGCGTGCCTCCTTGGAATACAGCGGTGCGAATGGCCCGCACCGCACAGATAGCCAAAGTATACCACAGGGGAGGGATACAGTCAAAGAAAAACAGAAAGGGGGATCCCATGTCGGAAAATGTGGGCAGAAATTGCCGATCACCCATTGAGTCCAGCGGAGTTTTCCCGTATAATAAACATACTGCTTTCATTTTTATGTGCTCCGCAGCAGCGGATGCAGACCGACTTAAAGGAGAACAGCATGGAGAACAAAAACATGTTTCGCGTGACCGTAGACGGAAAAGAGCGCCTGTACCCCGCGGGCACGCCCTATCAGACGGTGGCCGACGAGGTGCAGGGGGATCATGCCCACGACATCCTGCTGGTGAACCGGGACGGCAAGCTGCGGGAGCTGTATAAGACCATCCAGCGGGACTGCACGCTGGCTATGGTGACCGCCGCGGACAAGCCCGGCCGCCAGACCTATGAGCGCAGCGCCATCCTGCTGATGCTGAAGGCGTTTTATGACACGGTGGGCCGGGACAAGGTGAAGAACGTCCGGGTGGAGTTCTCCCTGAGCAATGCCCTGTTCTGCCGGGCATGGGGGGAGTTTTCTCTGGATGACGCCCTGCTGGCCCGGGTGGAGGAGCGGATGCGCCAGCTGGCCGCCCAGGCCCTGCCCATCGAGAAGAAGCCTGTGGACATCGAGGACGCCAGGGCCTTCTTCTCCGCCAACGGTATGGAGGACAAGGCGAGGGTCCTGAAATACCGGGTCAGCTCCCGGGTCAACCTGTATACTCTGGATGGCTTTACCGACTACTTCTACGGCTATATGGTGCCCCACACGGGCTATCTCAAATGGTTCGCGCTGGAGCCCTTTGAGGACGGCTTTGTCCTCCGCCTGCCCGCCCAGGAGGAGCCGGAGCAGCTTGGCCGGTTCGAGCCCTCCAGAAAGGTCTTTCAGGCCATGCACGACGATGAGGACCGCTCCGCGGCCATGTATGTCTCCAACGTGGGGGAGATGGATGACATCATCGCCAACGGCCAGTCCACCCAGATGATCCTGGCCCACGAGGCCCTGATGGAGAAGCGCATCGGCGACATCGCCGAGGAGATCGCCGGCCGGAAGGGAGTGCGCTTTGTGATGATCGCCGGGCCCTCCTCCTCCGGCAAGACCACCTTCTCCCACCGGCTGTCCACCCAGCTGCTGGCCTGCGGCCTGCGGCCCCACCCCATCGCCACGGACAACTACTTCAAAAACCGGGAGGACACCCCCAAGGATGCCAACGGCCAGTATGACTTCGAGGGGCTGGACGCCATGGACGTGGAGGGCTTCAACCGGGATATGCTGCGCCTGCTGCGGGGCGAGACGGTGGAGATGCCCACCTATAACTTCAAGAAGGGCATGCGGGAGTATAACGGCGATACCCTGACCCTGGGGGAGAAGGACGTGCTGGTGATCGAGGGCATCCACTGCCTGAATGACGCCTTCTCCCATACGCTGCCCAAGGAGAGCAAGTACAAGATCTATATCAGCTGCCTGACCACCCTGAATGTGGACGACCACAACCGCATCCCCACCACTGATGCCCGCCTGCTGCGGCGGATCGAGAGGGACGCCCGCACCCGGGGTTACGGCGCCCAGGCTACGATCAAAATGTGGCCCTCCGTCCGTCGGGGGGAGGAGGAGAACATCTTCCCCTATCAGGACAGCGCCGACGCGGTGTTCAACTCCGCCCTGATCTACGAGACCGCCCTGCTGAAGACCTATATCCAGCCCTTGCTGTTCGGCGTGCCCCGGGACAGCGCGGAGTATGTAGAGGCCAAGCGCCTGCTGAAATTCCTGGACTACTTCCTGCCCCTGCCCTCCGACGACGTGCCCAAGACCTCCCTCATGCGGGAGTTCGTGGGCGGCGGGTGCTATAAAGTGTAAAGTGTAACAGATCAGATAAAAGGCCCCCGGCGCCGCATGAGCGGCGCCGGGGGCCTTCGTTTGGATGTGTCTGCCGGCAGGGACTGCTTACGGGTCACTTTTCCCTGACGGGAAAGCAGACCTCGGTGACGAACTGCGCCGGGTCGGCAGTCTCGTGGGGGCTGACGTGGTAAATGTCGAACATGGGGCCGGCATAGGTGTAGCCGTTGGCGTCGATCCAGGCGGTCAGGGCCTCCACCACGTCGTTGATCTGCTCATAGCCGCCCTTGAAGGTGCAGCCGGCGTAAGTGACGGGAGGGAGCGTTCGGAACCGGACATGCTCGGTGTCGGGGTAGCTGCCCGTGACGGCTTTTTGCGCTTCGATCAGTACGTCGCGCTCCTTGTGCTCGCCGTCGAGGAATACGACGCAGCAATAGCAGGGGTCAGAGGGGGTCAGGGGCATGGCATCGGTCTCCTGGCAGAGGGTCTGCCAGATCATGCCCTCGTCCTCATAGCGGGGAATGGTCATGCGGACGGTGGCGGCGTAACGCTGGGGCAGTGTCTTGATGGTCACGTTGTACTGCATAGGGTGTTCCTTTCTCAGACGTTTTCTGGCTGTGTCCAGAAGGCACAGCTGCCGCGCGGTCTCCTCCTGCCGACGCATCAGGACGTTTTCCTGCTCCGCGAGGTACGCGTCGAGCTGCCCGCGGTCGTGGTATATAGGCAGGATCGCGCGTACCTCGCCCAGACTGAAGCCCATGTCCCGCAGGGCCGTGATGCGGCAGACGGTGGGCAGCTGGGCTTCGCTGTAATAGCGGTAGTCGGTGAAGGGGTCGGTCTCAGCGGGCTTGAGAAGACCGATCTCATCGTAGTGGCGCAGCATACGGATGCTCACTCTGGACAGTTTTGAAAAATCTCCGATCTTCAGCACAGGGGCACCTCCTGAAAAACTGGTTTTGAGCTCATGGATATAGTAGACCCTCACACACGGGGAGAGTCAAGGGGAAATTTGAACGGGGCCAGGCATAGGGGACAGGCGGTGAAAAGTATGGTACAGGGGAGGTGCTTTTTATGCTGTCACCGGTGATCTTTCTGATCTTGAACGGCCTGTTTTTCACCCTGCGCCTGTCCGGGGGCGGGGGCTCCTTTCCCCGGCCGCTGAAGCCGGAGGAGGAGCGGGAATATCTGGAGCGGTGGGCCAAGGGAGATATGGAGGCGCGCAACGTGCTGATCGAGCGGAACCTGCGCCTGGTCGCCCATATCGTCAAGAAGTATTACGCACAGACGGGGGACCAGGACGACCTGATCTCGATTGGCACCATCGGGCTGATCAAGGGGGTGTCCACCTTCAAGCCGGAGAAAAATGTGCGGTTGGCGACCTATGCCAGCAGGTGCATCGAAAATGAGATCCTCATGCACTTCCGGGCGCAGAAGAAGCTGCAGGGGGAGGTGTCTCTGGCGGATACGCTGGAGGCGGCGGGGGAGGACGGCGGCCTGTCCCTGATGGACGTGATCGCCGTGGACGATGACATGCTGGAGCAGCTGGACACGAGGGAGTCCTGTATCCGGGTGCGGAAGTATGTGAACGAATGTCTGGACGACCGGGAGAGGATGGTGATCGTGCAGCGCTACGGGCTGGACGGCCGTGAGCCCCGTACCCAGAAGGAGATCGCCGCCCGCTGCGGGATCAGCAGGAGCT
>CAKUHX010000112.1 GCA_934659475.1 uncultured Oscillospiraceae bacterium | reverse complement strand
CTCCACCATCGATGGACTGAACACCCTGGTCCGCGGGCAGAAGCTGCCTATCTTCTCCGGCTCTGGCCTGCCCCACGCCCAGCTGGCCGCCCAGATCGCCCGGCAGGCCAAGGTGCTGGACGGGGAGTCCAACTTTGCCGTAGTATTTGCCGCCATCGGTATCACCTTTGAGGAGTCGGAGTTCTTCGTCAGCGAGTTCAAGCGCACCGGGGCCATCGACCGCACAGTGCTGTTCACCAACCTGGCCAACGACCCCGCCGTGGAGCGTATCGCCACTCCCCGTATGGCACTGACTGCCGCGGAGTATCTGGCCTTCGAGAAGGGGATGCACGTGCTGGTCATCCTCACGGACATCACCAACTACGCCGAAGCCCTGCGTGAGATCTCTGCTGCCAAGAAGGAGGTCCCCGGCCGCCGGGGCTACCCCGGCTACCTGTATACTGACCTGGCCACCATGTACGAGCGGGCCGGGCGGCAGGTGGGCAAGGACGGCTCCATCACCATGATCCCGATCCTGACTATGCCGGAGGACGATAAGACCCACCCCATCCCCGATCTGACCGGCTATATCACCGAAGGGCAGATCATCCTGTCCCGGGAACTGTTCCGCCGGGGCGTCAACCCCCCTGTGGACGTGCTGCCTTCCCTGTCCCGTCTGAAGGACAAGGGCATCGGCGCGGGCAAGACCCGGGAGGACCACTCCGGCACCATGAACCAGCTCTTCGCCGCCTATGCCACCGGCAAGGAGAACAAGGAACTCATGTCTATCCTGGGCGAGGCCGCCCTCAGCCCCACCGATCTGCTGTACGCCAAGTTTGCCGACGAGTTTGAAAAGCGCTATGTCTCCCAGGGCACGGACGAGAACCGCTCCATCCAGGAGACCCTGGATCTGGGCTGGGAGCTGCTATCCATTCTGCCCCGGGGCGAGCTGAAGCGCATCAAGCCGGAGTATATCGACAAATATCTGCCTAAGAAGGACTAAGGGGGATACTATGCCTTCCACGACCATCAATCCCACCCGGCAGGAGCTGACCCGCCTGAAGGGCCGCCTGCGCACCGCCCAGCGGGGCCACAAGCTGCTGAAGGACAAGCGGGACGAGCTGATGAAGCAGTTCATGGATGTGGTGCGGGAGAACCGCGCCCTGCGCCGTAAGGTAGAGGAGTCCCTCATGCGGGCCAACGGCTCCTTTACCGTGGCCGCCGCCCTCATGTCCCCGGAGATGCTGGAGCAGTCCCTGCTGTATCCCAAGGAGAGCGTGTCTGTGGACATGACCTTCCAGAACATCATGTCTGTGGACGTGCCCCGGTACCAGTTCCACACCAAGAGCCAGGCCGCCGGAGAGGTCTACCCCTACGGCTTTGCCCAGACCAGCGGCGAACTGGACGACGCGGTGGATGAAATGGCCCGGGTGTTCCAGGACATGCTGCGCCTGGCCGAGGTGGAAAAGACCAGCCAGCTGCTGGCCCAGGAGATCGAAAAGACCCGCCGCCGGGTGAACGCCCTGGAGTATGTGAAGATCCCGGAGATGCAGGCCAACATCAAGTATATCACCATGAAGCTGGACGAGAACGAGCGGGCCAACACCATCCGGCTGATGAAAGTGAAGGATATGCTGCTGAAGGAGAGCATCCAGGAGCGCCGGGCGGAGGACGCCAGGGCCTTGGAGGACTTCACACAGGAGCAGGCGTAGGCCGCAGAGGATGCGAGAGAGGACCGGACCATAAAAAGGGGGCCCGCCAATATCGGCGGGCCCCCTTTTGAGATAAAACTGGTGCTAAAGCGGTCAATTACGGCGTTCATAAGCAAATATACAGTTGATTTTTTGAAAGTGGGGTAGTATAATCCGGGAGTAACTGCGGCCCCCGGCCCGAAGGGGGCATAGGAGGAGCAATATGAAACGGATCGCGCTGATCTTTTTGACCGCTGCGGCCTTGCTGGCCGGCTGCGCGGAGAAAACCTCCCCGGGGAGCATCTCCGGAGAGACGAGTGCGGACTTATCCCAGGTGCAGACCGTTCCCCCCGCGGCGTCCTCCGGAGAGGGGGACGGGTCCCAGAGCAAGGCGGAGTTTCCGCCCTCTGACGTGTCGTCTGCCCAGACCGGGGACGGCTCCCAGACAGCTGACGACAGTGGACAGTCTGCAGAGAACGGCTGGCAGGCCGAAATGGCCGGGGCCATGAGCGCCGCGCTGGAGGGCAGGACGGACATTCAGTACGCCCGGCTGGTGGACATGGACGGCGACGGCGTGCCGGAGCTGCTGGTGGCCACCGGGGACATGGACTGCTGGGCCTGGCAGTGGATGGAGCGGGAGCTGCAGCTCACCACCTTGGGCGGCCCCATCGACCGGGGCAACGATGGCCAGATGGGGGGCATCACCGACCAGGTCAGCCTGATCCAGGCCCCGGACGGCGCCTATGGCGTCCTGTGCCATGGCAGCACCGACCTGACCTTTTACACCTACCGCTTTCTGGACCACACAGAGTGCTACGAGGACCGGATCTACAGCGAGTGGATCGAAAGCCCAGAGTATGACGACGACGCCCCCGATCCCGAGAACTACTATTACCGCAACGGAGAGCCGATCACCAAAGCCGAGTTTGAGCAGGCCATCGCCTGCTATGTCGTGACAGAGCCCATCTCACAGCCCTTTGACGACAGCCCATGGAGCTCCCATATGGAGGAGACGCTGAAAGAGCTGGCTGCCCTGGAGACGGCGTGAACGCAAAAAGAACGCCCCCGCGTCCTATGGACGCGGGGGCGAAGCTTTATCTGCAGATCGGAAGAGATCACTTGGCCAGAGCGGCGGTATCCAGGGCGATCATCAGCTCCTCGTTGGTAGGGATCAGAAGGATCTTCACCTTGGAGTCGGGGGCGGAGATGACCAGCTCCTCGCCACGGCGCTTATTGGCCTCGGCGTCCAGCTTGATGCCCATGAACTCCAGACCGCTAGCGATGGCGGCGCGCTCCAGGCCGTCGTTCTCGCCCACGCCGGCGGTGAAGATGATGGCGTCTACCCCGCCCATGATGGCGGCGTAAGCGCCGATGAGCTTCTTGGTCTCATAGGCGAACTTGTCCCGGGCCAGAGCGCAGCGGGCGTTGCCCTTCTCAGCCTCCTCCTCCAGATCGCGGAAGTCGGAGGACACGCCGGAGATGCCCTGCATGCCAGACTTCTTGTTCAGGACGTTCAGCATCTCGGTGATGTTCATGTTGTACTTGTTCATCAGGTACTCCATGATGCCGGCGTCGATGTCGCCGGCGCGGGTGCCCATGGGCAGACCGGCCAGGGGGGTGAAGCCCATGGAAGTGTCCACAGACTTGCCGCCGTCGATGGCGGTGACGGAGGAGCCGTTGCCCAGGTGGCAGGAGATCAGCTTCAGCTCCTCGATGGGCTTGCCCAGCATGGCGGCGGCCCGCTGGGAGACATACTTGTGGCTGGTGCCGTGGAAACCGTAGCGGCGGACCTTGTCCTTCTCGTAGTACTCATAGGGCAGGGCGTAGGTGTAGGCCACGGGGGGCATGGTCTGGTGGAAGGCGGTATCGAACACGGCCACCATGGGGGTGCCGGGCATCAGCTGCTGGCAGGCCTTGATGCCGATGATGTTGGCGGGGTTGTGCAGGGGGGCCAGAGGATCGCATTCCTCGATGGCGGCCATGACCTCGTCGTCGATCAGCACGGACTTGGCGAACTTCTCGCCGCCGTGGACCACCCGGTGGCCCACCGCGTCGATCTCCTTCATGGAGCCAATCACGCCGTTCTTCTCGTCCACAAGGGCGTTCAGGACGGCGGCGATGGCCTCGTTATGGGTGGGCATAGCCACGTCGGCGGCCTTGATGGCCTCCTTGCCCTCCAGCTGGGGCTTGTAAGTAAATTTGCCGTCGATGCCGATGCGCTCGCACAGGCCCTTAGCCAGCACCTGCTGGGTCTCGGGGTTCAGCAGCTGATACTTCAGGGAGGAGCTGCCGGCGTTGATGACCAGAATGTTCATAGAAGTCATTCTCCTTTGCCGTATATTTTGGTTGCCTTTTCAGGGCGGGTGGTATTATAGTATAACAGAACCCACATTCTGCTCCATTTTACAGCGGACACGGGAGAAAGACAACCTTTTTTCGCAAAAAATTTGCCAATTTCTTTTGAGAAGGAGAAAACGCCATGGGGGCCATCGGGATCGTTGCGGAATACAACCCCTTTCACACCGGCCACGCCCGCCAGCTGGCCCGGACCCGGGAGTTGCTGGGGGCGGACCTGCCGGCGGTGGCTGTGATGAGCGGCAGCTGGGTGCAGCAGGCGGACTGCGCCATCGCGGACAAGTGGACCCGGGCAAAGCTGGCCCTGATGGGGGGCGTAGATCTGGTGCTGGAGCTGCCCACGGTGTGGGCCGTGTCCTCGGCGGAGTCCTTTGCCCGGGGGGCGGTATCCATCCTGAACGCTGCCGGAGTGGTGGAATATCTGTCCTTCGGCAGCGAGAGCGGGGACATGGAGCAGCTGCGGCGGGTGGCCGCCTGTCTGGACGGGGGGGAGTACCCCGCCCTGCTGAAGGAGCAGCTCAGCCGCGGCCTGTCCTTCCCCGCCGCCCGGCAGAGGGCTGCGGAGGGGCTGCTGGGGCCGGACGCCGCCGTCCTGTCCCGGCCCAACAACACTCTGGGCATCGAGTATCTCCGGGCCTTGCACGCCCTGGGCAGCCCCATCCGGCCCGTGACCGTCAAGCGGGAGGGGGCGGGGCACAACGAGGCCGCCGTGTTTTCCGGCCAGATGTCTCAGGAGGAGGCGGACCAGCTGTTCTGGCAGCACAACACGACCCTGTCCGCCACCGCCATCCGGGGCTACCTGACGGAGGGGGAGTGGGAACGGATGGCCCCCTATCTGCCCCAGGGGGGGCTGGAGTTGCTGCGGGAGAGCGCGCCGGAGCTGCCTGTGCTGGCCCGGCTGGAGCGGGCCATACTGGCCCGGGTGCGCACCATGTCCGCGGAGGACTGGGGGCGGCTGCCCGATGCCGGGGCGGCGGAGGGCCTGCCCAACCGCCTGGAGCGGGCGGGGCGGACGTGTACCTCTATGGCGGAGTTTTTCGATCTGGCCAAGACCAAGAGGTATACCCATTCCCGCCTGCGGCGGCTGGTGCTGTGGGCCTTTCTGGGGCTGACGGCGGCAGATGTGCCCGGCGCGCCCCCCTATCTGCGGGTGCTGGGCTTCAGTGCCCGGGGGCAGGAACTGCTGAAGGAGATGAAGAAGCAGGCGGCTCTGCCCATCCTGACGAAGCCCGCTCAGGCCAAAGACCTGCCGGAGCCCGGGCGGCGGCTGTTCCAGCTGGAAAGCCGCTGCACCGACCTGTATGACCTGTGCCGCGCCGCCCCCCGCCCTGCCGGAGAGGAGTGGACCAGAAGCCCGGTCAGGGGGTAAGAATATTTTCCGGAATCGGCGGGTGTTGACGGGAGAAAACGACAAACTGGAATTTAATGAGGTAAGTAATATGTGGAACAAATTATATAATGCAGCGGTTAAGGTGCAAAACAGTCGAACAATTTCCCCATTTATAGATGCAGGCGGTGTTGCAGCTGCTATTCTGACAAAACAAGGAAATATTTATGTTGGTGTATGCATCGATACGGCATGTACACTTGGAATGTGTGCAGAAAGAAACGCCATTGCCAATATGATTACGAATGGAGAGAGTCAGATTGATAAGGTCGT
>CAKUHX010000111.1 GCA_934659475.1 uncultured Oscillospiraceae bacterium | reverse complement strand
AGGAAAGGAGTGAGCCGCCATGAACACTGTGTTTACCGCCATGCCCATGTCTGTCTCTGCGCAGCAGTCTGCCTGCGCCGCTTTCTCCTGCCCTGACGCCGCCAACGGCATGATCATTATTATGGACGCCAGCCTGCTGCTGGCGTCCATTTTTGTTCTGTCCATCGCTTTGCTGGGCCTGCTGGTCCTGCTGGTTGACAGCTGTTCCGGACGGCGCACCGCCTGACCTGCCCTCCCCCGCGTTGGGGGAAGCTCCCTCGTCAGTAACGGTCCCGCCGATCCGGCGGGGCCGTTTCTTTTTGGCCCTTCGCTGTCTCTGTCCGGCCGGCAGATACAGGGGAGAGCCGCCCCATCTCAGAAAGAAAGCGAGTAATTCCCATGGACTTTGTAAACTTTGTTATGGCCCTCAGCCCCATCCTCGTCGTACTCGTAGGCATCCTTGGCTTCAAGCAGTCGGCCAAGCGGGTGGCCCCCATCGCCCTGGTCTGGACGCTGGTGCTGGCCTTTACTTACTTCAACGTCACCGGCGCCACCTTTGCGGAAAATGTAAAGACCTTCGACCCCCTGGTCTGGAAGGGGATCAAAGAGGGCCTGAAGATCGTGCTGATGGTATTCGGCGCCTTTACCATCCTGAACATCCTGCGGGATACCGGGGCCATTGACGATGTCAAGGCCACCATCGCCAAGATCAGCGACGACCGCCGGGTGCAGCTGATCGTCATCGGCATGATGCTCCCCATCTTCCTGGAGGGCGCCGCCGGCGCCGGCGCCCCCGCCGCCATCGCTGCCCCCTTCCTGGTGGCCCTGGGCTTTGATCCCGTCACCTCCATCGCCATCGCCCTGCTGGGCGACGCCACCCCGGCCTCCTGGGGCGGCGCGGGCCTTACCACCATCAACGGCGGCGCGGCCCTGGTAGACGCCGGCCTGTCCACCGTGGCTCTGAACTCCGCCATGGTCGGGCGCTTCCACATGTTCGGCGTGCTGGTCATCCCCTTCATCATGGTGGGCATGGCCTTCGGGCGCAAGGGCTTTAAGGGCGCGGTGCCCTACCTCGCCTTTGCCGGCGTCTCCACCTGCGCCATCATGTTCTTCCTGTCCAACTTCATCGGCGCCGAGGTCACCTCCATGGGGACCGGCCTGCTCTCCATGCTCTGCTCCCTGGCCTACGTCAAGACGGTCGGAGTCAAGACCCCGGAGGAGTTCCGCCACCATGCCGGCGTACACCAGCACAAGTATACCTCCTTCCGCGCCCTTTCTCCCTATATCTACATGCTGGTCCTCCTGCCCCTGATCCGCTACGGCTTCCCTGCGGTGGTAGAGAACGGCTTCGCCGTCATGTGTACCTTCGGCTACATCTTCTGGGTGGACATCGTCATCTTGGTCTGCGGCATCCTGGGGGCGCTGACTCTGGGGGTCTCTGCCAGGCAGTACGGCGAGATCTGCAAAAAGACCGTGGGCAATGTGCTCCCCGTCCTCATCACTATGGGCAGCCTGCTCATCGTCTCTTACATCATGCAGTCCTCCAATACCGGCATGATGAACCTGCTTGCCTCTGACATCGCGGCCGTGGTGGGCCGCTTCTATCCCGCGGCCGCTGTGCTCATCGGTTCCAGCGGTGCGTTTATCACCGGTACCGGCCTGGGTTCCAACATCATGTTTGCCCAGATGCACATCGATGCCGCCGCCGCCCTGGGCATGAACCCCATCACCATCTTCGCCGGACAGAATGCCGGTGCCTCGCTGGGCAACCTGATCTGCCCCAACAACACCGTGGCCGCCTGCGCCACTGTGGATCAGATCGGCAGGGAGGACCAGGTGATGAAGCGCACCCTCATGGCCTTCGGCATCGTGCTGGCCATCTATATGGTGCTGGCTATGGTCTATACCTGCGTACTGTTCCCTAATTACGGGATGTAACATCCTGAATTTATCAGATCAAGCTCCCGCCCCGCGCCGTCAAGTACGGTGCGGAGGGGCGGGGCCAGAAAGGAAGTTTTTTCTATGACAAAGAAACGTGTGATCGGTGTGATCGGCATTGGCCATGTGGGCGCCCATGTGGCCTACTCCCTGGCGATCCAGGGCATTGCGGACGAGCTGGTGCTGGTGGACCAGAACGAGCAGAAGGTGGCCAGCGAGGTACAGGATCTGCGGGACGCCGTGGCCTATATGCCCCACCGGGTCACCGTCCGGGCGGGCGATCTTGCTGACCTGGGCCAGTGCGACGTGATCGTCAACAGCGTGGGCAAGATCGAACTGCTGCGGGGCACCCACGACCGGGTGACCGAGATGGACTTCACCATCCCCGCTGTCCGCGGCTATGCGGAAAAGATCAAGGCCAGTGGCTTTGACGGCGTGCTCATCAATATCACCAATCCCTGCGACATCGTCACCCGTGAGCTGGCTATGGGTCTGGGCCTGCCCCGCGGCCGGGTGTTCGGCACGGGCACCGGGTTGGACACTTCCCGCCTGATCAGCGCCCTGGCCCGCCAGACCGGCGTGGACCACAAGTCCATCACCTGCTACATGATGGGCGAGCACGGCAACCAGCAGTTTGCCCCCTGGTCCTGCGTCAGTTTCCACGGGATGCCCTTGGACGAGTGGGCCAAGAAGGATGAGCGTTTCCGCTTTGACCGCCCCGCTCTTCAGAAAGAGGCCATCGGCGGCGGCTGGGTGACCTTTGTGGGCAAGTTCTGCACGGAGTACGGCATCGCCACCACCGCCGCCCGCATGGCGCACATCGTGCTGCACGACGAGAAGGTGATCATGCCCGCCAGCGCGGAACTGCGGGGAGAGTACGGCGAAGAGGGCCTGTTCGCCGGCGTTCCCTGCGTCATCGGCGCGGACGGCGTGGAGCAGGTGGTGGAGCTGCCGCTGACCCAGGAGGAGAAGGAGATCTTCCACCAGTGCTGTGACGGCATCCGCCATAATATGGAGCACCTGAAGGAGATCTGATCAGAAAATAAAAAGGACCGCGCCTCCTGCTGGAGGCGCGGCCTTTTTATGGCAAGAGAAAGTGGGGGATCGAATAGGGTCATACCGCCGGATGGCGCTTGATCCGGCCCAGGACAGGGGACATGGCGCCGACGACCAGGATCTCCACCGGGATCATGCCCGCGCACTGCCAGATGCGGGTAGCCATCAGGGCAGGGACGGGGGTGCCGTACAGCAGATGGATCCAGAAGGTGTTCAGCAGGAAGCTGAGCACCAGCTGGTGGAACAGGACAGCGGCCACGATGCGGACGGGGGTCCTGCTGCGGTGGATGGCCAGTCCGAACACCACGCCGCTCAGGGCGGTGGTCAGGGTGAAGCCGGGGAAATAGGGGCCGATAGGGAAGAGAACGGCGCCCAGGAAATCCCCCAGTCCGCCCACGATGGCGCCGCCCAGGGGGCCGAATACCGCCGCCCCGACGGCCACCGGGAGAAAGGCAAAGCCGATCTTCAGGTTCAGGGTGTTGAAGGAGAGAAAGCGGGACAGCACCACCTGCATGGCGGTGAGCAGGGCCAGATAGGTCAGATCGGCCGCGTTGAATTTGAGCTTGGGATCGCGCATAAAAAAGCCTCCTTATCGTGTCTGTTGCCACGAAAGGAGGTTTTTCCTTTTGTGGCAGCGGATGCGAAGCAGCACCGCGGCGTGAACACGCCTTCGTCCGGCGGCGACCTCCCATCCGCCGGCACTTGACGCGCTGCTTCTACTCTGTCATGTTTCTATCAGGGGTCCCCCAAAGGTTTGCAGGGGACCGGCAGGGGCGCAGGCGCCCCCGCCGGTGCTGCAAGAAAAAGGGGGATCAGTGTTGTTTTCTCAGAACAGGCCGGTGATCCTTCCGTGCTCGTCCACGTCGATCTTCTCAGCGGACGGGATCTTGGGCAGGCCGGGCGCGTCGTCGCGGGCTGCGCATTTCTCACTTCCGCCGGGGCGGCGAAAGCTCCCTCGCTCCGCCGCTCCTCCTTCCCCAAACCGAACCGCTTCGCTGGGTTCGGTTTGGGTGAAAGCGGATCATCACAGACAGGGCCGGATCACCGGAGCTTTATGACCATGCCCGCTCAGAACAGGCCGGTGATCCTTCCGTGCTCGTCCACGTCGATCTTCTCAGCGGACGGGACCTTGGGCAGACCGGGCATGGTCATGATGTCGCCGGTCTTGGCCACCAGGAAGCCGGCGCCGGCGTTGACCTTCAGATCCCGCACGGTGATCTTGAAGCCCCGGGGCGCGCCCAGCTTGGAGGCATCATCGGAGAAGGAGAACTGGGTCTTGGCCATGCAGATGGGCAGCTTGTCAAAGCCCAGCTCGGTCAGCTGCTTCAGCTGCTTCTTCGCCGCCGCGGTGATCACCACGCCGTCGGCCCGGTACACCTTGGTGGCGATGGCGTTGAGCTTGTCCTCGATGCTGTCGTTCACGTCATACACGAACTGGAAGTGGTCGGGCTCCTCGCACAGCCGCACCACCTCCTCGGCCAGAGCGATGCCGCCCTCGCCGCCCTTGGCCCACACCTCGCTCAGGCACACGTTCACGCCCAGCTCCCTGCACTTGGCCTCCACCAGGTCCAACTCGGCCTTGGTGTCGGTGGGGAAGGCGTTGATGGCCACCACGCAGGGCAGGCCGTACACGTTCTTCACGTTGTCCACGTGCTGCAGCAGGTTGGGCAGGCCCTTCTCCAGAGCCGCCAGGTCCTCGTGGTTCAGCTCGGCCTTGGGCACGCCGCCGTGATACTTCAGGGCACGCACAGTGGCCACGATGACCACGGCATTGGGGTGGAAGCCGCCGGCGCGGCACTTGATGTCCAGGAACTTCTCGGCGCCCAGATCGGCGGCGAAGCCGGCCTCGGTGACGGTGTAGTCGCTCAGGCGCAGAGCGGTCTCGGTGGCCTGGATGGAGTTGCAGCCGTGGGCGATGTTGGCGAAGGGGCCGCCGTGGATGAAGGCGGGGGTGCCCTCCAGAGTCTGCACCAGATTGGGCTTGATGGCGTCCTTCAGCAGGGCGGTCATGGCGCCCTCGGCCTTCAGGTCGTGGGCGGTGACGGGCTGATCCTGATAGGTGTAGGCCACCACCATCTTGGCCAGGCGGGCCTTCAGGTCGGTCAGGTCGGTGGCCAGGCACAGCACGGCCATGATCTCGCTGGCGACGGTGATCTCAAAGCCGTCCTCGCGGGGCACGCCGCTGGCCTTGCCGCCCAGACCGTCCACGATGTGCCGCAGCTGCCGGTCGTTCATGTCCACGGCGCGCTTCCAGACGATGCGGCGGGGGTCGATGTTCAGGGCGTTGCCCTGCTGGATGTGGTTGTCCAGCAGCGCGGCCATGAGGTTGTTGGCGGCACCGATGGCGTGGAAGTCGCCGGTGAAGTGCAGGTTGATGTCCTCCATGGGGACGACCTGGGCATAGCCGCCGCCGGCGGCGCCGCCCTTGACGCCGAACACGGGGCCCAGAGAGGGCTCGCGCAGGCAGACCATGGCCTTCTTGCCGATCTTGTTCAGGCCGTCGGCCAGGCCGACGGAGGTGGTGGTCTTGCCCTCTCCCGCCGGGGTGGGGCTGATGGCGGTGACCAGGATCAGCTTGGCCTTGCGGGGCAGCTTGCGGATCTCGGTCAGGTCCAGCTTGGCCTTGTACTTGCCGTACAGCTCCAGGTGCTCCACGTCGATGCCGGCGTTGGCCGCCACCTCCGTGATCTTCTTCATCTCATGGGCCTGTGCGATCTCGATGTCTGTTTTGATCTCCATTGTTG
>CAKUHX010000110.1 GCA_934659475.1 uncultured Oscillospiraceae bacterium | reverse complement strand
ACGGCAGCATCCAGGGCGATCAGGTCAGCCTGGTGCTGAACACTAACACGAAAAAGTTCCACCTGGACTCCTGCCCCAGCGTGACGGAGATGAAGGAGGAGTACCGCCAGGACTACACCGGCTCCCGGGCGGTGCTGGAGGCCCAGGGCTACGCCCCCTGCGGCCGGTGCAAGCCATAAAAATTTTGCTGTGAGCCCCGCCCCCGCAGGGGGCGGGGCTCACAATACCTAAAATGCACGGCTATGCCGCGCATTTTTCATATAGTTCCGGGCACACTACTCCCCAACGACTGAGATCGGAGGGGACCTTTTATGCCTGATATGTTCTGTTTCCAGTGCCAGCAGACCGCCGGGGGCAAGGGCTGCACCCAGGTGGGCGTATGCGGCAAGCAGCCGGACACTGCCCTGCTCCAGGACGGCCTGATACAGGCCCTGATCTGCCTGGCCCAGGCGGCCCAGGCCGCCGGACCGGCGGACGGCGAGACTCTGCGCCTGCTGGCGGACGGGCTGTTCACCACCCTGACCAATGTAAACTTTGACAACACCGCCATCCGGGACTTCACCCGCCGGGCGGAGGACAAGACCGCCCAGCTGGGGGGCCGGAGCTTCGGCCGCCCCTTCCCCCTGTGGAAAGGGGAGACGGACATCGTCTCCCTCCGCTCCACCCTGCTGTTCGGCATGAAGGGCATGGCGGCCTACGCCCACCACGCCGCCCGCCTGGGCTATGACGACCCGGAGGTGTCCGGCTGGTTCGTCAGGGGGCTGTGCGCCCTGGCAGAGGAGCACACTGTGGAGGAGTGGCTGGCCCTGATCATGGAGTTCGGCCAGGTGAACCTGAAGTGCATGGCCCTGCTGGACCGGGCCAACACCGGGAGCTTCGGCACCCCGGAGCCCACCCGGGTGAACGTGGACGTCAAGGCTGGGCCCTTCATCGTGGTGTCTGGCCACGACCTGAAGGACCTGTATCAGCTGCTGGAGCAGACCCAAGGCCGGGGCGTCAACGTATACACCCACTCGGAGATGCTGCCCGCCCACGGGTACCCAAAGCTGAAGCAGTTCCCCCACCTGGCGGGCAACTTCGGCACCGCCTGGCAGAACCAGCAGAAGGAGTTCCAGGATCTGCCCGCCCCGGTGCTGTTCACCACCAACTGCATCATGCCGCCCCGGCCCAGCTATGCCGACCGGGTATACACCACCTCGGTGGTGGGCTTTCCCGGCCTGCGGCACATCCCGGCGGACGAACAGGGGCACAAGGACTTCTCCCCCATCATCGAGCAGGCCCTGCTGCTGGGGGGCTACGCCCACGACCGCAGCATGAGCGGCATCAACGGCGGCCACATGCTGACCACCGGCTTTGCCCACGGGGCGGTGCTGGCCCGGGCGGAGCCCCTGATCGCCGCCATCAAAAGCGGCGCGGTAAAGCACATCTTTCTGGTAGGCGGGTGCGACGGCGCCCACCCGGGCCGCAACTACTACACCGACTTTGTCAAGCACACCCCCATGGACACCCTGATCCTCACCCTGGCCTGCGGCAAATACCGCTTCAACGACCTGGACCTGGGGGAGATCGGCGGCATCCCCCGCATTCTGGACATGGGCCAGTGCAACGACGCCTACAGCGCCGTCAAGGTGGCGCTGGCCCTGGCGGACGCCTTCGGCTGCACGGTGAACGACCTGCCCCTGACTCTGGTGCTGTCCTGGTATGAGCAGAAGGCGGTGTGCATCCTGCTGACCCTGCTGTCCCTGGGGATCAAAAACATGTATCTGGGGCCCACCATGCCCGCCTTCCTGTCCGAAAGCGTGGTCAAGGTGCTGGTGGACACCTATGGCCTGCGGCCGGTCACCGCCCCCCAGCAGGATCTGGACGCCATTCTGGGCCGGGGCTGAGCAAAATTCCCCTGTGCCCTTGACTTTTTCGACGCAAAGCGGTAAAATGACAAAGCTGTCTGCCATGAGAGCAGGCAGCTTTGTGCGTTTTGTTCGTAGAATTGAGAAGGGAGCGCCGTCTGCCCCCGGCAGGCGGCACAGGAGCGACATGAAAAACACAAAGAGCTTTGCAAGCCGCTGGGGCTTTATCCTGGCCTCCGTCGGTTCCGCCGTGGGCATGGCCAACGTCTGGGGCTTTCCCAACAAGCTGGGCAGCAACGGCGGCGGCGCTTTCCTGCTGATCTATCTGCTGTTCGTCTTTATTTTCAGCTATGTGGGCCGGCCCGCCGAGTTCGCCATGGGCCGCCGGGCGGGCACCGGCACCCTGGGCGCCTATGAGAACGCCTGGGCCACCCGGGGCAAGTCCGCCGGAAAGGCGGGCGGGCTGCTGGGCTGGCTGCCCCTGGCCGGCTCCCTGTGCATCGCCATCGGCTATGCCGTCATCGTCACCTATGTGCTGAAGGCTCTGGTGGACTCTCTGGTGGGGACCCTGATGACGGCGGATGCCGCCGCCTGGTTCGGCGCGTTCTCCTCCACCCCCTTCTCGGTGGTCCCCTTCCACGTGGTGGTGGTGGTGGGCACCCTGCTCACCCTGTTCCTGGGGGCCCACAGCATCGAGCGCACCAACAAGATCATGATGCCCCTGTTCTTCCTGATCTTCCTGATCCTGGCCGTCCGGGTGGCCTTTCTGCCCGGTGCGGCGGAGGGCTACCGCTTTATGTTCACCCCCCGGTGGGAGGCGCTGAAGGACCCCATGATCTGGATCTGGGCCATGGGGCAGGCCTTCTTCTCCCTGTCCGTCACTGGCAGCGGCATGATCGTCTACGGCGCGTATCTGTCCAAGGAGGAGGACGTGGTGGGCGTGGCCCAGCACACGGCGCTGTTTGACACCATTGCCGCTCTGGTGGCCGCTCTGGTCATCATCCCCGCCTGCTTCTCCTACGGGCTGGATGTGGGCGCCGGGCCCAGCCTGCTGTTCGTCACCCTGCCCACCATCCTGCAGGACATCCCCATGGGCCGGCTGTTCGCCATCATCCTGTATGTGGCCATGATCTTCGCCGGGGTCAGCTCCCTGCAGAACATGTTCGAGGCGGTGGCCGAATCCCTGATGCACAAGTTCCCCAAGCTCAGCCGCACGGCGGTGCTGCTGATCCTGTGCGCCCTCTGCCTGGGCTTCGGTCTGGGGATGGAGCCCATCTCCAAGTGGGGGCCCTGGATGGATCTGGTGTCCATCTACATCATCCCCATCGGGGCCACCCTGGGGGCCGTGTCCTGGTTCTATGTGATGAAGAAGGACGAGCTGCTCTCCGCCGTCAACACCGGGGCGGACAAGCGGCGGGGCCGGCTGTGGTACTGCGTGGGCCGGTATGTATACGTCCCCCTGGCCATCATCCTGTGCTGCGTGGCCCTGTTCATGCACGTGTCCTTCTAAGTGTTCCAGCAAACGGTCTGCGTCCCCTTCCCGCCCGCGGCGGGGAGGGGACGTTTTTTGACCGCACCGCCCGTCTCCTCCCCGCATACACTGGGTCAGCAATACTTTAGGGAGGAGACATCCTTGAATTGCTATAAAGGGAGCGGCTGCTATCCGTCCGATGTGTGTGGAGCCTACCTGACCACCTCCAGCAGCGCCCTGCGGATCTCCATCGCGCCCAAGGATACCGCGTCCCCTGTCGTGGCAGACATCCGCCGGACCACCATTTACAACGGCAGCACCGTCGAGACCGAGACGCTGAACGGCACCTCCATCTCCGGCAGCCTTTCCCTGGACGGCACCGTCTATACCAATTCCCAGGAGAGCCACAGCATGCGCATCCGCCAGCAGGACCCGGTCACGAAGCTCTGGTCCCTGTGCCAGGTCGATCCCTTCCTGTCTGCCGGCGGCGCCCGGTGCTCCGTCCGCATCCAGTGGAGCGAGTATGACGTCAGCTATGAGGTCCCCGCGGGATAGGTCCTCTTTTTGCTCTCCCCGCGGGATAGGCCGGGGCGGCAGAGGGAAACGGGACTTTTCCCGCGCAAGGTGAAAGCGGGGCGGCGGCATTTTGCCGCCGCCCCGCTTTGCGCAGTTTGGTTTACTTGCTGTAGACGTGATACAGGAAGGTGACGATCTGACCGCGGGTGCAGTCGTTGTCAGCGCCAAACAGGCCGCCGCCCACGCCAGCGGTGATGCCCTTCTCCACCGCCCAGGCCGCGGCCTTGGCATACCAGGCGTCAGCGGCCACATCCGTGAAGCTGCTCAGAGCCTTGGGCCCGGGGGAGCCGGCCGCACGCCACAGGAAGGTGACGATCTGGGCCCGGGTGCAGAGCCGGCCGGGGCCAAACAGGCCGCCGCCCACTCAACGGCCCCGTAGTAGTAGGCGTCTGCGGGAACGTCCGCGAAGCTCTGCTTCTGGGGCTCCTTTACAAATCTGCCCTTGACGGTGACGATCTTTTCCACCGCCTTATAGTTGGTCGCTGCCGCGGCGCTGACCTTGAGCTGGAAGTTGCCGGCGGTGCCGCCGACGGTCAGTGTACTACCGGAGGCAGAGCTTCCGGTGGTGTTCGCCCCTGTGATCTCATAGGACGAGGAACCGGAAGTGTTGAATTTCTCGCTCAGATCTACAGTGGAACCGATCCGTGCGGAGAAATCATCGCCGGTGATGGTCTGTTCGGCCTGCTTGATCTCAAAGTTGACCGGAGTGGTGTCCAGCTTCAGCTCGAAGTTGCTGCCAGCGGCCAGCGTGCCGAGTTCGATGAGGTGGCGGAGCCATAGCTGCCATCTTCGGCAACGGTAGCCTTGACCCAATAGTCGCCGGCGTTCTTGGGAGCCGCGCCCTCAGATTCGGCGCCGCTATTTTCATCGGTGGTCTTGGTATTGCAGTCGGGATCGATGTAATAGGGGAAGGTCACTGTGCCCGCGCTACCGCTCATGTCCGCAACGGGATCATTCACAGCAGTTCCGTCATAGGTCTTGCCGGGGTCGCCGGTGATGGTGATGGAGCTGGTTCCGGGCTTGATGGTGAAGTTGTAGCCGCCGCCAGTAAAGCTATAATTGCCGGTTCCCAGCGGCTCAATATAGATCGTGCCCGTACCGACATTGGTGTTGTTCTCATACTTCGTGATCTTGTGATCCTATGCGCGTTTTCGTCCGCACCCAGACACCTCCAGCTTTGCACTGCCTATTGTAGAGAATTTTTCCCGCTTTGTCTTTATCCAAAGGTATGATCTTTTGCCGGAAGATCCAATGGCCGCCCCGGCAAAGGGCCAGTTCCCTTCTCCTCATACGGCTGTCATCCTGTCTCTGATTTTCGGGGCATAAAAAACCGCTGCAAGCCATATGCCGCTTGCAGCGAGTTATAAAGGGATCAACTGATCTCCAAAGTATATCCGCTTTTTGCCAAATGCGGGCCCAACGGAACGGGTCGCATTTGGAAGCGAGAAGCAGCAGAATGAGCGAATGGCAAGTTTTTATAAAAAAACTCGTCGCAAGCGATATGACGCTTGCGACGAGCTGGTACGGCTGAAGGGATTCGAACCCCCGACCTACTGGTTCGTAGCCAGTCACTCTATCCAACTGAGCTACAGCCGCATACCGAAAAGAGATATTTCTCTTAACAGCTTGGTTATTATAGCACCCTTCCTTTTGAATTGCAAGAGCTTTTTTCTCTTTTTCTGCTTTTTTTCGGAGTATTTTTCCGCAGCCAAAAAGAGACAGCGCGCCCCAAAACGGGGCGCGCTGTCTTTTTCAGAAGCTGAGATCAGCCGCCGAACACCTTGATCATGAAGCCCGCGGCAACAGCGGAGCCAATGACGCCGGCC
>CAKUHX010000109.1 GCA_934659475.1 uncultured Oscillospiraceae bacterium | reverse complement strand
GAACTGCAGGAGTTCATCTCCCGCTTCTCCGCCAACAAGTCCAAGAGCAAGCAGGCCACCGCCCGGCGCAAGCTGCTGGACAAGCTGACCGTGCAGGAGATGCCCGCCTCCTCCCGCCGGTACCCCTGGGTGGGCTTCTCCCCCGACCGTGAGGTGGGCAAGGACATCCTGTTCGTCACCGACGTGAGCAAGACCATCGACGGGGTGAAGGTGCTGGACAAGGTGAGCTTCATCGTGGGCCACGACGAGAAGATCGCCTTCGTGGGCGACAACGAGAACGCCCACACCGCCCTGTTCAAGATCCTGGCCGGAGAAATGGAGCCCGACGAGGGCACGGTGAAGTGGGGCCAGACAGCCACCTTCTCCTACTTCCCCAAGGACAACACCCCCTACTTCCAGGACAACGACGACGATCTGGTGCAGTGGCTGCGGCAGTACTCCCCCGACCCCCAGGAGCAGTATCTCCGGGGCTTCCTGGGCCGGATGCTCTTTTCCGGGGACGAGGTGTATAAGCCCGTGAAGGTGCTGTCCGGTGGTGAGAAGGTGCGGTGCATGCTGTCCCGGATGATGCTGTCCGGGGCCAACGTGCTCATGCTGGACCAGCCCACCAACCATCTGGATCTGGAGTCCATCGCCGCCCTGAACAAGGGGCTGGAGGCCGTGAAGTGCAACGTGCTGGTGGCCTCTCACGACCACCAGCTGATCCAGACGGTGTGTGACCGGGTGTTCGACTTCACCGCCGATGGCAAGCTGATCGACCGGAAGATGACCTACGACGAGTATCTGGACAGCCAGAAAGCAGAATAAATCCAAAACAGCCCCCGTTCCTCACGGAACGGGGGCTGCTTTTCGGTCCGGCTTACTTGCAGAAGTCCTTTGCCACCTCCGCGATGTGCTCCGCGCACAGGCCGAACTGCTTCAGCAGGGCGGCGGCGGGGCCGGAGTGGCCGAACTCGTCGTTGACGCCGATGCGGCGCACGGGGGTGGGCAGCTGCTCGCTGAGCAGGGCGCACACCGCCTCGCCCAGACCGCCGATGACGGAGTGCTCCTCGCAGGTGATGACCCTGCCGCACTCCCGGGCGGCCTTCAGCACCAGCTGGTCGTCCAGGGGCTTGATGGTGGCCATATTGATGACCCGGGCGGAGATGCCGTCGGCCTTCAGGGCCTTGGCGGCCTCCAGGGCCTCGTTCACCATCAGGCCGTTGGCGATGATGGCCACGTCGCCGCCGTCACACAGCACCTCGCCCTTGCCGATCTCAAAGCGGTAATTTGTCTCGTCGTGGATGACGGGCACAGCGGAGCGGCCAAAGCGCATATACACGGGGCCCACGTGCTCATAGGCGGCCCGCACCATGGCCCGGGCCTCCACGTCGTCGGCGGGGGACATGACCACCATGCCGGGGATGGAGCGCATCAGGGCGAAGTCCTCGCAGCACTGGTGGGAGGCGCCGTCCTCCCCCACGGAGATGCCCCCGTGGGTGGCGCCGATCTTCACGTTCAGGTGGGGGTAGCCGATGGAGTTGCGGATCTGCTCGAAGGCCCGCCCGGCGGCGAACATGGCAAAGCTGGAGGCGAAGGGCACCAGCCCCATGGTGGAGGCACCGGCGGCGGCGGCCACCATGTCGCACTCGGCGATGCCGCAGTCGAAGTGCCGCTGGGGGAATGCCTTCTGGAAGATGGAGGTCTTGGTGGCCCCGGCCAGGTCGGCGTCGAAGACGATCAGATCCGGGTGCTCCGCGCCCAGCTCCTTCAGTGCGTTGCCGTAGCTCTCCCGGGTGGCGATCTTTTTCACGTCTGCCATGTTACATCCCCTCCACTTCTGCCAGCTGAGCGGAAAGCTCCTTCATGGCGATCTCATACTCCTCGTCGTTGGGGGCCTTGCCGTGCCAGCCGGCGTTGTTCTCCATATAGCTGACCCCCTTGCCCTTCACGGTCTTCATGACGATGGCGAAGGGCACGCCCTTGGTGCCCCGGGCCAGAGTGAAGGCGGCCTCGATCTGGTCGAAGTCGTGGCCGTCGATCTCCGCCACGGCGAAGCCGAAGGCGCGCAGCTTGTCGGCGATGGGATAAGGGTCCATGACCTTGGCCACGTCGCCGTCGATCTGCAGGCCGTTGTTGTCGATGATGGCGCAGAAGTTGTCCAGCTTATAGTGGTGGGCGAACATCATGGCCTCCCACACCTGGCCCTCCTGGATCTCGCCGTCCCCCAGCAGGGTGTAGACCCGGCAGCTGCGGCCCTGATACTTGGCGGCCAGAGCCATGCCCGCGGCGGCGGAGATGCCCTGTCCCAGAGAGCCGGTGGACATGTCCACGCCGGGCACGGTGTTCATATTGGGGTGCCCCTGAAGGCGGCTGCCGATCTGGCGCAGGGTCAGCAGCTCCTCCTCCGGGAAGAAGCCCCGCAGGGCCAGGGCGGCATACAGGCCGGGGGCGGTGTGGCCCTTGGACAGGACAAAGCGGTCCCGGTCCTCCCACTTGGGATCGGCGGGGTCGATATTCAGTTCTTTGAAGTACAAGTAGGTAAAGAGATCTGCGGCGGACAGGCTTCCGCCGGGGTGGCCGGCCTTGGCCGCGTGTACGCCCTTGATGGCGCCCATGCGCACCTTACAGGCGGCGGCCATCAGCTGCTTTTTCTCGTTGGCTGTCATGGCGTTCTCCTTTATATTCCCGATTTGCGCCCGGGGGCGCAGCGTTCCACCTGCATTATAGCCCCTTGCGGCAAAAAACACAAGGGGAGAACACGCCGCCGGGGATCATTGCCACCAGGCAGCCAGAGCGGTCAAAAGTTAGTTTTTACTAACTTTTTCGCCGCAAAAGTTCACGATTTTGCTCTTGACAGCGGATCTTGAATGAATTATGCTAATGGCTCAGCCGGGGGGAGATCCCCGTTCTGCGCGGCTTCAACTTTGGACAAGGAGCGATACTTATGATCGAGACCACCGTAGAAGTCAAGGGTATGATGTGCGGCATGTGCGAAGCCCATGTATGCGACGCCATCCGCGGCAAGTTCAATGTGAAAAAGGTGAGCGCCTCCCACTCCAAGGGGCAGGCGGTGATCCTGTCCGAGCAGGCGCTGGACGAGGCGGCTCTGCGCGCCGCCATCGACGCCACCGGATATGAGGCCGGCAGCGTCACATCTCACCCTCAGGAGAAAAAGGGACTGTTCGGGTCCCTGAAAAAATAACATTTGGGAGGAAACATCCATGATCGGTAAGAAATTTGTTGCATTCGCGGGCGGCGTTCTGTTCGGCACCGCCGGACTGAAGGTCCTGTCCAGCAAGGACGCCAAGAAGGTCTATACCCACACCACCGCCGCCGCCCTGCGGGCCAAGGAGTGCGTGATGACCACTGTGACCGCCATCCGCGAGAACGCCGGCGACATCCTGGCCGACGCCAAGCAGATCAACGAGGAGCGCCAAGCCGCCGCCGATGAGGTGGTGGAGGACGCCGCCGAGGGCGAGACGGAGAAGGACGCCCAGTAACCATGAGATGCACCATCCTGCATGAGTGCGCCGGCCGCCTGCGCATCCACGCTCAGCAGCGCCGCATGACGCTGCTGCAGGCGGACATTTTAGAGGCCTATCTGCGGCGGCTGCCGGGGGTGACCTCCGCTGCGGTATACGACCGCACCTGCGACGCGGTGATCTGCTACCGCGGCCCGCGGGAGCAGGTCATATCCGCCCTGGCCCGCTTCTCCTATGAGCAGGCGGCGGAGCTGGCCCCGGAGCACAGCAGCCGCACTCTGAACCGGGAGTACGAGGAAAAGCTGGTGCTTGCGGTGTGCCGCCGGGCAGTGAGCCGGCTGTTCTTCCCCGCGCCCCTGCGCACGGCCATGACCGCGGTGCGCTCCGTCCGCTATATCAAAGAGGGTCTGGACTGTCTGCTGCGGGGCCGGGTCCAGGTGCCCGTGCTGGATGCCGCCGCCGTTACCGTATCCATGCTGCGGGGCGATTTCGAGACTGCCGGCTCCATCATGTTCCTGCTGGGCGTGGGCGACACTCTGAACGAGTGGACCCACAAGAAGTCCGTGGCCGATCTGGCCGGGACCATGGCCCTGAATGTGGACAAGGTCTGGCTGGAGACGGAGCAGGGCAGCGTCCTCGTCCCCGTGGGGGACGTGAAGGCCGGCGACCGCATCACCGTGCGCACCGGGGGGATGATCCCCCTGGACGGGAAGGTGATCTCCGGCGAGGCCATGGTGGATCAGGCCAGCATCACCGGCGAGCCTCTGGCCGTGCGCAAGAACGCAGGGGGCTATGTCTACGCCGGCACCGTGGTGGAGGATGGCTCCTGCACCATCCTGGTGGACAAGGCCGCCGGCGGCGGCCGGTACGACCGCATCGTAAAGATGATCGAGGAGTCGGAGAAGCTCAAGTCCAAGACCGAGGACCAGGCCTCCCACCTGGCGGACAGTCTGGTGCCCTACAGCCTGGGGGCCACCGTTCTGATCTGGCTGATCACCCGCAGCGCCGCCCGGGCGCTGGCGGTGCTGATGGTGGACTTCTCCTGCGCCCTGAAGCTGTCCATGCCCATCGCGGTGCTCTCCGCCATGAAGGAGGCGGGCACCTATCACCTGTCGGTGAAGGGGGGCCGTTTCCTAGAGGCGGTGTCTCAGGCGGACACCATCGTCTTTGACAAGACCGGCACCCTGACCCACGCCGCCCCTGTGGTGGCTCAGGTGGTCACCTTCGGCGGGTACCCGGAAAACGACATGCTCCGTCTGGCCGCCTGTCTGGAGGAGCACTTCCCCCACTCCATGGCCAAGGCCGTAGTCACCGAGTCCGCCCGCCGGGGCCTGCGGCACGAGGAGCGCCACTCTCAGGTGCAGTATATCGTGGCCCACGGCATCTCCAGCAGCGTGGGGGACGAGAAGGTGGTCATCGGCAGCCACCACTTCGTCTTTGAGGACGAGGGCTGCGTGGTGCCCGAGGACGAGCTGGACAAGTTCGACGCCATCCCCGGGGAGTTCTCCAACCTGTATCTGGCCATCTCCGGCGTGCTGGCCGCGGTGATCTGCGTCAAGGATCCCCTGCGGGAAGAGGCCCCCGCCGTCATTGCGGGGCTGCGGAAGCTGGGCATCACCAAGCTGGTGATGATGACCGGGGACAATGAAAAGACCGCCCGGGCGGTGGCCCAGGCGGTGGGGGTGGACGAGTACCGGGCCGAGGTGCTGCCCGAGGACAAGGCCGCCTTCGTCCGCTCCGAGCACGCCCTGGGCCGCAAGGTCATCATGCTGGGGGACGGGGTGAATGATTCCCCCGCCCTGTCCGAGGCCGATGTGGGCATCGCCATCAGCGACGGCGCAGCCATCGCCCGGGAGGTGGCCGACATCACCGTGGCCGCCGACGACCTGAACGCACTGCTGACCCTGAAGGAGCTGAGCGACGCCCTGATGCGCCGCATCCACGGCAACTACCGCGCCATCATCGGCTTCAACTTCATGCTCATCTGTCTGGGCGTGGCCGGTGTGCTGCCTCTGGCGGCCTCCGCCCTGCTGCACAACGCCTCCACCCTGCTGATCAGTCTGCACAGCATGACCGATCTCCTGCCCCGGCAGGAGGCTCTGCCCCAGCAGCCCGTGGAGCAGTAAACAAGCCCCAGCGGCCCGTCCTTTATTTTGGATCACCGGCCTGGCCGTAGTAGGCGTTGGCCCCGTGCTTGCGCAGGTAGTGGCGATCCAGCAGCTCCTGGGGCATGGGGGGCAGCCCGGGGGAGAGCATCTGGGC
>CAKUHX010000108.1 GCA_934659475.1 uncultured Oscillospiraceae bacterium | reverse complement strand
CGGCGCCCTGCCGGATGATGCCCGGCACGTTGGCGAACGTCTCCACGTTATTCAGTACGGTGGGCTTGCCCCACAGACCCTGATCCACCGTGCGGGGCGGCTTGACGCGGGGCATGCCCCGCTTGCCCTCGATGGAGGCGGTCAGGGCGCTGCCCTCGCCGCAGACGAAGGCCCCGGCCCCCCGGTTGATGTGCAGGTGGAAGCTGAAATCGGTGCCCAGGATGTTGTCCCCCAGCAGGCCCAACTCCTCGTCCTTGGCGATGGCGATGCGCAGGCGCTCCACCGCCAGGGGATACTCCGCCCGGACGTAGATATAGCCCTCATCGCTGCCCGCGGCCACGGCGGCGATCATCATGCCCTCGATGATGCTGTGGGGGTTGCCCTCCATGATGGAGCGGTCCATAAAGGCGCCCGGGTCCCCCTCGTCGCCGTTGCACACCACATACTTTTTGCCCTCGGGCTGCCGGCGCACACTGTCCCACTTCCGCCCGGCGGGGAAGCCGGCGCCCCCCCGGCCCCGCAGGCCGGAGTCCAGCACCTCTTTGCAGATCTCCTCGCCGGTCATCTCGAATAGGGCCTTTTCAAAGGCCAGATAGCCGTCGTGGGCCAGATATTCGTCCATATCCTCGGCGTCCGTGGTGCCGCAGTTCTCCAGCACCACCCGCTGCTGCTTCTGATAGAAGGGGATCTCGTCGTGGCGGGCGTAGGCCACGCCATTGAGCTGGTACAGCAGGCGGTCCACCACCTGTCCGCCCAGAATGGTCTTTTCGATGATCTCGTCGCAGTCCTCCACCTTCACGTGGGTGTAGAGGATGCCCTCCGGCTCGATGGTCAGCAGGGGGCCCATCTCGCAGAAGCCGTGGCAGCCGCTCTTCTTGAAGTGGATGGCGTCGTCCCCCGCCCCCTCGTGGCGCAGGGACACCCGGGTCTTCAGGCCCCGGCGCTCGCACTCGGCCTTCAGATAGTCGTAGATCTTCATGGAGCCGCCGGCGATGCAGCCCGTTCCGGCGCACACCAGGATCTCCCGCCCCTCGGCGGCCAGCAGCTGCTTGGCCTGCACCCGCCGGGCGCTCAGCGCTTCTCTCGTCAGCTTACTCATTGCGCGCCCTCCTTTGCCCGGATCTCCTCCAGCAGGCTCACCGCCGTCTCGGGATCCATCTTCGCGTGGACCTCGCCGTCCACGGTCATCACGGGCGCCAGGCCGCAGGCGCCCAGACAGGCCACGGTCTCCAGGGTGAACAGCCCGTCGTCAGAGGTCTTTTTCTTGCCCTCCAGCCCCAGATACTCCCGCAGGGCATCGTAAATGGGGCCGGACTTGCGCACGTGGCAGGCCGTGCCCGCGCACACCTTGACGATGTGCTTTCCCTTGGCCTCCAGCGAGAAATTCTCGTAGAAGGTGGCCACGCTGTACACCTTGGACACGCTGATGCCCAGCGCGTCCGCGATGTAGCTCAGATTCGCCACGCTGAGGTAGTTGTACTCCGCCTGAACGTCCTGCAAAATGGCGATCAGGTTGGCGCTGCTGCTGCCGTGGGACTCCACGATCTGGCGCACTCGATCTGTGATCTGTAAATTCATAAGCTCCCTCTCATCTTTTTTGAAATGCTCCCATTGCTTCGGCCTATCCCGGAAACATCCCCTTCGCGCAGATGAAGGCCGGACGTCCCCGCCATTTTCTTTCGTCATTTTTTACCAAAATGATATTGTCATATTTGAAGGGAAAAGTCAATCCACACAGACGCCGGGAGTTCATCGGCTTTTGATCGGCATTTAATTCCATTTACACTTCCTTTTTGACCCGATTCATGCAATTATTGCCGTATTTTAAGCACTTCCCGCAATTCCTGCGTCATTTCGCGCTTTCGGGACAGCTGCTCCGCCGCCGTTTCTCCTGCCCATTTTTGTTGGATATGACAAACCGTTCCGCCGGGAATGCCGCTCTTTTCCGGGCGGTCGGAGGCGCAGATACACAAAAAGGCCGCGGCCAAAGCCGCAGCCTTTTTGCCTTTTCTTCTGCTGTCGGAGAGGTCATTCCGCCGGCTCAGGGGCGATAAACGTCGTCGATGATCTCATACTCCTTCGCGGCAAGCGTCTTTTCCACCCAGGCGCGGTTCGCAGTGCCGTTTTTGGCCGCAGCGGCCTTCGCCTCGTCCGCCGCCTGGAACTTCTTCGCATCCTCCAGGATCGCTGCGGCATCCTTGCGGGGGATGACGATCACGCCGTCGGGGTCGGCCAGAATGATGTCGCCGGGGTCGACGCTGACGCCGCCGCAGGCGATGGGCACGTTGATCTCGCCGGGGCCCTCCTTATAGGGGCCCCCGGGGGTGGTGCCGGTGCAGTAGACGGGGAAGTCCCAGTGGCCGATCTCGTCAATGTCGCGGATGGGGCCGTCCAGCACGATGCCGGCGATCTTCTTGGTGTATTTCAGATACGCCATCATCACCTCGCCCATCAGGGCCCGGGTATCGTCCTCCTCGTTGGACACCACCAGGACGTCCCCCTCGCTGCAGAAGTTCAGGGCGGCGTGCAGGGTCAGGTTATCGCCGGCCCGGCACTTTACCGTGTAAGCGGGGCCGGCCATCATCTGGGCCTTGGGCTTGCTCACCAGATGGATGCGGGGGTTCATGGCACAGCTGCGGCCCATCACATCGGCGGTATTGGAGGCCGGGATGGACTTGAACTGCTCCACGATCTCCTGATCCGGCATTTCGCGCTTGAGATAGATACGCTTTCCTACACTCATATTTGATCTCTCCTTATTGTGTTTTTATGTTTATTTTTGGAGCAGACCGCGCAGCTCCGGAACGATAAACTGGGGGGTGCGGCCGGCGAAGAAGTCGTCGATCGCCTTCGCGCAGGCCACGGAGGAGCGGGTCGACGCCTCCTTTGTCGCCCCGCCGATGTGCGGGGCGGTGAGAACATTTTCCATCTTCACCAGCGGGTCTCCGGGGTCGATGGGCTCCTGCTCAAGAACGTCCAGTCCCGCTCCGGCGATCTCGCCGGCCTCAAGGGCCCGGATCAGCGCGGGCTCGTCTACGATCGCGCCGCGCGCCGTGTTGATCAGATAGGCGCTGCTTTTCATCAGTCCGAATTCGCGGTCGCTGATGCTGTGGATGGTCTCCTTTGTGGCGGGGACATGGATGGAGACATAGTCGCTTTCTTTGAAAATGGTGTCCCGGTCCTCCACCAGCTGAATATACTCCGGCAGCTCCCCGCGGGCGAAGGGATCGAAGGCCAGCACCTTCATATCAAAGCCCAGAGCGGCCTTCTTCGCCACGAGCTTTCCGATGTTGCCGATGCCCACAAGGCCCAGTGTCTTTCCCTCCAGCTCGGTCTTCGGGATACCCATCTTCGCAAAGCGGTAGTCCTCCAGATAGTGCAGCTGCACCTTTTTGAAGTTTCTGGCGCAGTAGAGCATATAGAAGATCGCCAGCTCCGCCACGGAGATGCTGTTGGCGCCGCCGGCGGTGCAGACGAGAA
The DNA here is from genome assembly GCA_934659475.1 of uncultured Oscillospiraceae bacterium. Lineage (GTDB taxonomy): Bacteria > Bacillota > Clostridia > Oscillospirales > Oscillospiraceae > Lawsonibacter. The sequence goes on along the minus strand of CAKUHX010000108.1, from coordinate 2,283 downwards.
CGCCGCGGCGCTTCGCCGCCTCAAGATCGACGCCGTCATAGCCCGCGCCGTGGCGCGCAATGATCTTCAGCCGCGGCGCTGCGTCCAGGATCTTCGCGGTGATCTTGGCCGTGCGGACGATCATCGCGTCGCAGTCGCCGATGTCGGCGATGATGTCCTCCTCCGTAAAGCCGCGCCCGTCCACCACCTCGAAGCCGTGGCTGCGCAGATACTCATACCCCTCCGGCAGAATAGGCTGCGGCAGCAGTACACGAATAGGCATATAGCTTCCTCCTTTTTGCGTTTTTCCCCGGAAACGCATTTGTAAAGATCCCATAAAGATGTCCCCGCGGGTGTTTCGCTTTTTCTGTAAAATATGCTACAATACTTTCCGGCAAAAATCCAACAAAGAGTTTTTGGAATCTCTACAAACATATCGGGGGGCCGCGCAATGGACTTTGTTAGCCTGTACTATTTCTCCGAGCTGGCGAAAGATCTCAACATGACGAAAACCGCCAACCGGCTTTACATCTCGCAGCAGACGCTTTCCAACCACATCCAGCGGCTGGAGAGCTATTACGGCACGCCCCTTTTCGTCCGCAAGCCCGCTCTGCGGCTTACCTGCGCGGGCGAATTTGTCCGCACCTTCGCACAGGATATCGGGCGCGGCGAGCGGGATCTTAAGGACGTTCTTGCTGACATCAACCGACAGGAGCGCGGCGTTCTGCGCATCGGCGCCAGTACAGTGCGGGGCAATCAGCTCCTCCCCCACATCCTTCCGGATTTTTTCCAGAGGTACCCGAAGGTGGAGTGCCGCTATGTGGCGGGCTTAGCCGCCGAGCAGGAGCGGATGATCGCCAACGGAAGTCTGGATCTCGGCATCGTGCTGCCCATGGACTACGGCCCCGAGCTTATTGCACAGGAGCTTTTTCAGGACCGCGTCTATTTCTGCGCGGCAGACTCCTTGATGCGCGAGTACTATTCGGCGCAGGAGCTTTCCCTGATCAAGAAAAAGGCCGAGACGTGCATTCATGTAAAGGACATTGCGCGCCTGCCCCTTTCCATGATGTCCAACCGCCTTGGCCAGCAGATCCGCGGCCTGTTTCTGCAGGAGGGCATTACGCCCATCGTCTACTTTACCTGCCCGAACTCCGCGCAGACCATCCCGCTCTGCGTCAAGGGCGTCACCGCCTGCTTCTGCACGCACATGGCCCTGGCAGACCATCCCGAAATTTTAGAGGGGGCGGTCAATATTTTCCCGCTGTTTGATCAGGATACGCCGGTCGTTCAGACACTGTCGCTCATCCGATACAGGCAGCGGTACCTCCCCCACTATTTCAAGTATTTCATAGAACTTCTGACGAAATTTTATGAAGATCAGGAGCTGCTCCATATCAGCAGGATCGTTCCGGACGCCGCCGGCCAGTGACGGGGCGGAGACCGGTCCGGCTCCGCGTCAGCTCCGTCCGCGCCCGCCATCCAGCACAAGGCCGGTATGCAGGACTCCGAGTGCATCATCGCCGTGAACAAGAACGACACCGCTCCCATCTTCGAGATCGCCGACTACGGCATCTGCGGCGACCTGTTCAAGGTCACCCCCATGCTGATCGAGGCCATCAAGGCTGCCAAGGCCGCCAAGTAAGCTGAGAGAACGATCAAGCGGGGCCCCGTCCGTCGGACGGGGCCCCGCTGTTATTTTCAGGAAGCGTTTTGCGCGGGCTGGCGGTATCATTTCCTTGCCCATTCCCGGGAACGCTCCACCGCCCGGTGCCATTGGCTGAGCAGAAGATCCCTTTCATCTGCGCTCATGCGCGGTTCGTAGCGCCTGCACAGTCGCCAGTGCTCGGCGACCTCATCCGGAGACGACAGCTCTCCTGCCCCCAGCGCAGCCATATAAGCCGCGCCAAGCGCCGTTGTTTCTCTGATCTCCGGCACCTCCAGCGGCAGACCGAAAATATCAGCCTGAAACTGCATCAGAAAGGCATTGCAGGTCGAGCCTCCATCGCAGTGAATGGACTCGATCGGCGTCTTGACTTCTTTCATCACGGCATCCAGAATATCTTTGTCCTGATAGGCGGTCGATCCCAGGGCTGCGCGCACGATATGCTCCCGCGTTGTGCCTCCGGTGACTCCGATCAGGGTCCCGCGGGCATAAGAGTCCCAGTACGGAGCAGCCAGACCGGTAAAGGCCGGGACAAAATAGACGTCTCCGTTGTTTCCGGCGCGGCGGGCCATTTCCTCGGTTCCGGCCAGCAGCTGACGGCCTTTCGACCTCTCGCGTGTCGGATCGACCCGATCCAGTAT
>CAKUHX010000107.1 GCA_934659475.1 uncultured Oscillospiraceae bacterium | reverse complement strand
GCGTCGATGTGGGCCATGATGCCGATGTTGCGCGTATTCTCCAGGGATACTTTTCTTGCCATATCGCTCTCCTTCTGGCTTAGAAGCGATAGTGGGCGAAGGCCTTGTTGGCCTCGGCCATCTTGTGGGTATCCTCACGCTTCTTCACCGCGCCGCCCAGGTTGTTGGCGGCGTCCATGATCTCGGCGGCCAGGCGCTCCTTCATGGTCTTCTCGCCGCGGTTGCGGGCATAAGTGGTCAGCCAGCGCAGACCCAGGGTCTGACGGCGCTCGGGACGCACCTCCATGGGGACCTGATAGGTGGAGCCGCCCACACGGCGGGACTTGGTCTCCAGGGAAGGCATGATGTTCTCGAGAGCCTGGGTGTAGACCTCCATAGGCTCCTTGCCGGTCTTGTCCTTGATGATCTCGAAGGCGCCGTAGACTACCTTTTGCGCTACGCCCTTCTTACCATCCAGCATGACGCTGTTGGTGAGCTTGGTAACCAGGACGGAGTTGTAAAGCGGATCGGGCAGGACCTCCCGCTTGGGTACATTTCCTCTTCTGGGCACTTTGCTTCCCTCCTTCATATAGAATTAAAATGAAATCATAGGTACTCGAAGCATGGCTATGCTCCGTGTAATGCCTGTCCGAGGTCTGCCTATCATATAGGTAAACGCTCGGCAAGGCTGCGGGCTCGCGCCTTACGCGCAGGCCCCTTTCGTTGCCTTGCGCAAACGCACAATGCAATTCAGGTTGGACTTTCGTCCGGACTCAGCAGAGAAAATCACTTCTTCTTGCCGGCCTTGGGGCGCTTGGCACCGTACTTGGAGCGGGCCTGCATACGTCCGTTCACGCCCTGGGTATCCAGAGTGCCGCGGATGATGTGGTAACGCACACCGGGAAGGTCCTTGACACGGCCGCCGCGGATCATAACCACGGAGTGCTCCTGCAGGTTATGGCCGACGCCGGGGATGTAGGCGGTGACCTCCATGCCGTTGGTCAGACGCACACGGGCGATCTTACGCAGAGCGGAGTTCGGCTTCTTAGGAGTGGAAGTACGAACGGCGGTGCAGACACCTCTCTTCTGGGGGGAGGGCAGATCGGTCTGACGGTTGCTCAGGGTGTTCAGGCCGTGCTGGAGGGCGGGAGAAGTGGACTTGTAGGCCACCTGCTGACGGCCCTTGCGGACCAGCTGGTTAAAAGTAGGCATAATGTTCCTCCTTTCTCAAAGGTTGCCCGGTGTTCCGGGCATAGTATATATTTTAACAAGATCGGGAAGGTTTATTCCCCGCTCCTGCTAAAATCAAAGGGAAACGCGGACGGCGGCGGCGCTGCCCACGGCGATGCCGCAGGCGGCCCCCAGCGTCTTCATCAGGGGGATGTGGTTCACGGTCACGCCCTTTTCCCGGGCCAGCTCCATCAGGGGCTGGGTGACGCGGGGGTCGGCGTCGTCGGCCACGAACAGGGCCTCGGCCCGGCCGGAGGACAGGGCGCGGCGGGCCTGCTTGGCCCCCACCACTGTGTTGGTGTGATCCAGAGTCTCTAACATTCGGCGCCCCTCCTTGCCCTTTTTGGGGGTGATCTCATCGGGGAAAAGGGCGCAAAGCCCCTACCACCGCAATTTGAAATTATACCATGGTATTTCCGCCCCGTCAAGCACTTCTTATGGGGGAAAACCACAGAGTTTTCAGCGGCCGGCGGGATCTTTTGGACGGAAGGGTGGACGGAAAAATTTTTCGGGGAAATGGGAACCTTTTCTTCCGGGGAGCGTCCAAATCAATACAGGCAAACAAAAACGCCCGCGGCGCGGCTGCGGAGAAGTAAGGAGGAACCGTTATGAACCGTCTGTTTACCGTTTTGCTGGCCGGAGTGATCCTGCTGGCCGGCTGCGCCGCCCCCGGGACCCAAGGCGGCGCCCAAGTGCGGCAGCTGTCCGCCACCCCCATCTATGTCACCGGCGGGGATCAGCCGGAGGGGAGCGCAGCCGTCTATGACGCCCTGTCCGGCTTTGGGGTAGAGCTGCTGCGGCAGGTACGCACCCAGGAGGGGAAGCAGGTGCTGATCTCTCCCCTGTCCGCGGCCCTGGCCCTGTCCATGAGCGCCAACGGGGCCCGGGGGGACACCCTGAAGCAGTTCGAGGTCCTGTTCGGCGGCGATCTGGAGGCCATCAATGCCGCCTGCGCCCAGCTGATGCAGGAGTATCAGACCCTGGGCGGCTCCACCCAGTGCCACATCGCCAACAGCGTCTGGGCCGACCCGGAGGGGCAGATCAAAGACGAGTTTGTGGGCAAGTGCCAGGGCATCTTCGACGCCCAGGTGTTCCAGGCCGACCTGTCCGATAAGGGAATCGTCAAGGCGGTGAACGGCTGGGTGTCCGACAACACCAAAAAGCTGATCCCCTCCATCATCGACAAGCCCTTTGAAAAGGGCTCTGCCGCCCTGCTCATCAACGCCCTGTACCTGAAAAACACCTGGCTGAGCAAGTTCGACCCCAACAGCACAGGCAAGCGCGTCTTTACCCACGCCGATGGCAAGACCCAGAAGATCGACTTCCTCAACGACGGCTACACGGGCTTTGACTATATCAAGGGGGACGGCGTGCAGGGCGTGGTGCTGCCCTATGATGACGGCCGCCTGGGTTTTGCCGCCCTGCTGCCCGACGGCGATCTGGACAGCTGGCTGTCCGGCCTGACGGGGGAGCAGCTGGCCGCCCTGGTGACGGGGGCGGAGAGCGCCTACTTCCTCAATCTGGGCCTGCCCAAATTTGAGCAGGAGTGGAACGGCCAGCTGGGGGATGCCCTGAAGGCCATGGGCCTGGACCGGGCCTTTGACTCCGGCCTTGCTGACTTCTCTGCTCTCGGGGACGACCCCAACGGCTACTTCATCAGCCAGGTGATCCAGTCCGCCAAGATCGCTGTGAATGAGGACGGCACCGAAGCTGCTGCTGCCACCATCGTGGACGTGAAATGTACCGCTATGCCCCCGGAGGACGGGGTGCGCCTGGTGTTCGACCGGCCCTTCCTCTACGGCATCGTGGACCTTCAGACCGGCCTGCCCCTGTTCCTGGGCACATTTGAGTAGATCGTTTTCTGTTGTAGTGTGACCTGCCCGATCGGTGCGATGCTGTTCGACCAAACAGAAATTCGTCATTCCGAGGCAGTGACCGACGTCACTGCCGTGGGAATCCGTATTTCCAAAGTTTGAGAGAGCGGATCGCCGCGCCAGTTTGCGAACTGGCTCGCAATGACAAGTGCCTTTGCGGTGCGGCCCGCCGATCCGGCGGGCCGCAATTTTCGTGTTCCGGTCGAGGGGCGATCATTGTGTTTCCCGCCTCCGCAGGGGGCGGGAAACATAAAAATGAAACGTTTTTGTATAGCGGCGGCCTTTTGGGGCATCCTAAAGGAAGCTTACGGAAGGAGGAGTTTTCTGTGGAAGCCCATGTGAACGACGCCTGCATCGGCTGCGGCCTGTGCACCGGCATTTCCCCCAGCGTATTCACCATGACTGACGACGGCAAGGCCGCTGCCAAGGACGCTATCTACCCCGAGGAGGAGGCCCAGACCCAGGAGGCCGCCGAGAGCTGCCCGGTGAGCGCCATCGAGCTGTCCTGACCACATGCCCCGCCGCGGTCATCCCCGGCGGGGCATCGTTTCCTTCAGGGGACAAATTGGGGGTTGCTTTTTCCGCAGGATGTGGTATCATATCCGTGGACAACTGAATGAATGTCTTCAGGGCGGGGTGAGATCCCCCACTGGCGGTATAGTCCGCGACCGGGCCGGAAGGCCCGCTGACTCGGTGCGACTCCGAGACCAACGGTTACAGTCCGGATGGAAGAAGATGTGTGTAAAACGACCCGCGCCTTTGGCGCGGCGCACCTCCTTTTGATCGTTTTGACACCTGGAAGGCATGGCTTTTCAGGGGTCTAAATTCCATAAAGGAGGACTTTTTTATGTCCGCAACTACTCTCACCAAGCCCGCGGAACGGGCGGGCTCCCGCCTTGACACCAAGCAACTGGTCACGCTGGCCATGCTCAGCGCCATCGCCTATGCGGTGATGTTCATGAGCAAGGCGCTGCCCAGCGTCAACGGCTTTCTGGACTTCGACTTCAAGGATGTGATCATCTGCGTCGGCGGCTTTATTTACGGCCCTTTGGCCGCCGCCCTGATGTCCATTCTGGTGGCCTTTATCGAGCTGGTCACCATCAGCAGCACCGGTCTCTGGGGCTTTCTGATGAACTGCCTGGCCACCTGCGCCTTCTGCTGCACCGCCTGCTATGTGTATAAAAAGCGCCATACCCAGCGGGGCGCTGTGCTGGGCCTGGCCCTGGGCGTCGTGTGTCTGGTGGTGGTGATGCTGCTGTGGAACTTCCTGATCACCCCCATCTATACGGGCTACCCCCGGGAAGTCGTCACGGCCATGCTGCTGCCTGTGTTCCTCCCCTTCAATCTGGCCAAGGGCGGCATGAACATGGCCGTCACCCTGCTGCTGTATAAGCCCATCGTCACCGCCCTGCGCCGGGCCAAGCTGGCGCCCCCCTCCCACAGCCAGGGGCAGCCGGGGAAGAAGGGCAGCGCCGGGTCCCTGCTGTTCTCCGCCGCCCTGCTGGCCACCTTTGTCACCCTGGCTCTGGTGCTGATGGGAGTCATCTAAGCAAGCAGCGTTCAAAATAATAAAGCCGCCGCGGTCAACGACCGCGGCGGCTTTGGTTTACTTACATCTCCTTCAGCTGCTCCTCCAGCTTGGCCACCAGCTCCTCCAGCTTGGTGCAGCGCTCCTTCTCGGAGTTCACCACCTGCTCGGGGGCCTTGTTCAGGAAACCGGGATTGGACAGCTTGGCCTTCAGGCCGGACAGTTCGCCCTGCTTCTTCTTCAGGTCCTTCTCCATGCGGGAGCGCTCCTTGGCCAGATCCACCAGCTCGCCCATGGGGATGAACAGCTGGGCGGCGTGGGTGACCACCACCACCATACCGGCGGAGGCGGGGGCCTGGTCGGGGGCCACGATGGTCACGTCGCTGGCGTAGGCCTGCCGCTTCAGGAAGGGCACGCCCAGCTGGAAGATGTCCGCCTGCTGGGTGACCACAGTGAGATGGGCCTTCTTGGAGGGGGGCACGTTCATCTCGCTGCGGCGGGCGCGGATGGCCCGGATGGCGTCCATGATCTGCTCCATGGCCTGCTCCTCGGCGGGGAAGGCCAGCTTCTCGTCATACCGGGGCCAGTCGGCCAGCATGAGGAAGTCGCCCTCGTGGGGCAGGGCCTGCCAGATCTCCTCAGTGATGAAGGGCATGAAGGGGTGCAGCAGCTTCAGCATCTGGGTCAGCACATAGCACAGCACCTGCTGGGCCTGCTCCTTGGCGGCCGCATCCTCCCCCTGCAGGCGGGATTTGGTCAGCTCGATATACCAGTCGCAGTAGCTGTCCCAGATGAAGTCGTAGATCTTCTGCGCGGCCACGCCCAGCTCGTAGTGGTCCATGTTCTCCGTCACATCGGGGATCAGGGCGTTCAGCTTGGACAGGATCCACTTGTCCTCCAGCTCCAGCTTCTCGGGCAGTATACACTTGCCGATGGTCAGGTTCATCATGAGGAAACGGCTGGCGTTCCAGATCTTGTTGGCGAAGTTGCGCATGGCCTCACACCGCTCGGTGTAGAAGCGCATATCGTTGCCGGGACTGTTGCCCGTGACCAGGTTGAAGCGCAGGGCGTCGGCGCCGAACTTGTCGGCGATCTCCAGGGGGTCGATGCCGTTGCCCAGGGACTTGGACATCTTGCGGCCCTTGTCGTCCCGCACCAGGCCGTGGATGAACACGGTGTGGAAGGGGGGCCTGCCCATGTGCTCGCAGCCGGAGAAGATCATCCGGGCCACC
>CAKUHX010000106.1 GCA_934659475.1 uncultured Oscillospiraceae bacterium | reverse complement strand
CGTTGTCCCGGGTCAGGGGCTTGTAGAACACGATCTCGTCCAGACGGTTCAGGAACTCCGGGCGGAAGGAGCGCTTCAGCAGTTCGTTCACCTGGTCCTTGGCCTGCTGGCTGATCTCGCCGCCCGGCTCGATGCCGTCCAGCAGGAACTGGCTGCCCAGATTGGAGGTCAGGATGATGATGGTGTTTTTGAAGTCCACCGTCCGGCCCTGGCTGTCGGTGATCCGGCCATCGTCCAGCACCTGCAGCAGGATATTGAACACGTCGGGATGGGCCTTCTCCACCTCGTCGAACAGGATGACGGAGTAGGGCTTGCGGCGCACAGCCTCGGTCAGCTGGCCGCCCTCCTCATAGCCCACATATCCCGGAGGCGCACCGATCAGACGGCTGACGGAGAACTTCTCCATATACTCGCTCATGTCGATGCGCACCAGGTTCTTCTCGCTGTCGAACAGGGCCTCGGCCAGGGTCTTGGCCAGCTCCGTCTTGCCCACGCCTGTGGGACCCAGGAACAGGAAAGAACCGATGGGCTTGTTGGGGTCGGCAATGCCGGCGCGGCTTCTCAGGATGGCCTCGCTCACCAGGCGCACAGCCTCGTCCTGACCCACCACGCGCTTGTGGAGGATGTCCTCCAGGTGCAGCAGCTTCTCACGCTCGCCCTCCATCAGGCGGGCTACAGGGATGCCCGTCCAGCGCTCGATGATGCGGGCGATCTCCTCCTCGGTGACCTTATCCCGCAGCAGGGAGCGGGCCTTGCCCTCGTTGGCGATCTGCTCCTCCGCCTCCAGCGCTTTCTTCAGCTCTGGGATCCGGCCGTACTGCAGCTGGGCGGCCTTCTCCAGGTCGTACTCCCGCTGGGCCTTCTCCAGGTCGGCGTTGGCCTTTTCCAGATCCTCACGCAGCTTCTGTACCTTGCCGATGGCGTTCTTCTCGTTGTCCCACTGGGCCTTCTTGGCGTTGAACTCCTCCCGCATCTCGGCCAGTTCCTTCTGGATCTCGGCCAGATGCTCCTGAGACAGCTTGTCCGTCTCCTTCTTCAGGGCGGCCTCCTCGATCTCGTGCTGGATGATCTTCCGGCGGATCACGTCCATCTCTGTGGGCATGGAGTCCATCTCCGTGCGGATCATGGCGCAGGCCTCATCCACCAGGTCGATGGCCTTGTCGGGCAGGAACCGGTCGGTGATATACCGGTCAGAGAGAGTAGCGGCGGCGATGATGGCGCCGTCGGTGATCTTCACGCCGTGGAACACCTCATAGCGCTCCTTCAGGCCACGGAGAATGGCAATGGCGTCCTCTACCGTGGGCTCGTTCACCATGACGGGCTGGAACCGCCGCTCCAGGGCGGCGTCCTTCTCGATATACTGGCGGTACTCGTTCAGGGTGGTGGCGCCGATGCAGTGCAGCTCGCCCCGGGCCAGCATAGGCTTCAGCAGGTTGCCGGCGTCCATGCTGCCCTCGGTCTTGCCCGCGCCCACGATGGTATGCAGCTCGTCGATGAACAGGATGATCCGTCCCTCCGACTTCTTCACCTCATTCAGCACAGCCTTCAGCCGCTCCTCAAACTCGCCGCGGTACTTGGCCCCGGCCACCAGAGCGCCCATATCCAGGGAGAAGATGGTCTTATCCTTCAGACTGGCGGGCACGTCGCCCTTCACGATCCGCTGGGCCAGGCCCTCGGCGATGGCGGTCTTGCCCACGCCGGGCTCGCCTATCAGCACGGGGTTGTTCTTGCTCTTCCGGGACAGGATGCGGATCACGTTCCGGATCTCATCGTCACGGCCGATGACGGGATCCAGCTTGTTCTGCCGGGCCCGCTCCACCAGGTCGGTGCCGTACTTTTTCAAGGCGTCATAGGTCTCCTCCGGGTTGTCGCTGGTCACCCGCTGGTTGCCCCGCACGTTGGCCAGGGCCTGCATGGCCTTCTCCCGGGAGACATTGTAGGTACGGAACAGTTCCTTCAAGGCGCTGTTGGCAGCATCCAGCAGACCGAGGAACAGGTGCTCCACGGAGATATACTCGTCCTTCATGGACTGGGCGGCCTGCTCAGCGCTCTTCAGGGCGCGGTCCACATCCTGGGCCACATAGACCTTGTCGGCCTCCCGCCCGCCGCCGGACACCTTGGGCAGCTTATTGACCTCCGCCTTCACCGCCGCCTCAAAGCTGGGCACGGTCATGCCCATGGCGGTGAGCAGCTGGGGGATAAAGCCCTCGCCGTCGCTGACCAGAGCCAGCAGCAGGTGCTGCTGCTCGATCTGCTGCTGGCCGTATTCCACGGCCAGATCCTGGGCCCCCTGAATGGCGGCCAAAGACTTCTGAGTAAACTGGTTCATATTCATAGAGGAAATTCCTCCTTTTCATTCGAGATCCTTTTGTTAGCGCTCTCTATATTCAAGTGCTGGTTCGGCATAGTACACTCCGCTCCCCTTTTCAAGGGGGAACAGGGCGTTCTTTGAAAAAAGGGGCAGGCCCTCCGCCTGCCCCCGGAAATGCGCGCCGTCAACCGATGGCGATCTTGCTGCTCTCGGGCTGCACCGCCGACTTCTTGGGCAGCACCAGCTTCAAAACGCCGTTCTCATAAGAGGCGGTGATGGCCTTCTGCTGCACAGAGGACACATCGAAGCTGCGGGCAAAGTCGCCGTAACGGCGCTCGCGGCACAGATACCTTCCGGTATGCGCTTCCTTTTCCTCCTGGTGATGGGCAGTCACGGTGAGGACGTCGCCCTTCAGGTCCAGACTGATCTCCTCCTTCTGGAAACCGGGCAGGTCGGCCTCCAGCAGGAAATGGTCGCCCAGATCCTGAATGTCGGTGCGGAAAGCGGCGGGGCGCTCGGCGCTCTCGGTAAAGAAGAAACGGGGAATATCATCAAAGAAGTGATCCATGTTGTTGGTATATTTCTCAAAGGGGATCAAGCTATACATAAGTCATAACTCCTTCCGGGCCTTTCGGCCCCCTTTATTTGTTTTTAGTATAGGACCGGATCGTGAATTTTTCTTGCTGGAATTATGAACAGACCGTTAATTTTAGCACTCTTATATTTTGAGTGCTAAAATTAGTGTAAAGAAACGCCCCGCGGGACATACACCGCAGGGCGTTGAAACAACGTTACTTTTCTGAATACTGGAACAGGAACTGGCGGGTGCGCTCCTGCCGCGGGGCCTCGATCACCTGCCGGGCCTCCCCCTGCTCCACGATCACGCCCTTGTCCATAAAGATCACCTGGTCGGCCACATCCCGGGCAAAGGCCATCTCGTGGGTGACGATGATCATGGTGGTCTTCTCCGCGGCCAGTGAGCGGATGACCTTCAGCACTTCGCCGGTGAGCTCCGGGTCCAGGGCAGAGGTGGGCTCGTCAAAGCAGAGGATGTCCGGCTTCAAGGCCAGGGCCCGGGCGATGGCCACCCGCTGCTGCTGTCCGCCGGACAGCTGGTGGGGATAGTGTCCCTGGCGGTCGGCCAGCCCCATGCGGGACAGCAATTCCTGCCCCGTGGCCTCGATCTCGGTGAAGATCTCCTTTTTCCGGCTTTTGAAGTCGGGCCGCTCCTGGGCCAGCAGCTTGCCGGCCAGAGTCACGTTCTCCAGGGCCGTATACTGGGGGAACAGGTGGAAGGACTGGAACACCATGCCGAAATGCAGCCGCTTCTTCCGGATCTCGTTCTCCCGCTGGGTGGCGGGGTCGGCGGCGTCGAACAGCACCTCGCCGTTCACCGCGATCTTTCCGCCGTCCGGCGTCTCCAGAAAGTTCAGGCACCGCAGCAGGGTGGTCTTTCCGCTGCCGGAGGAGCCAATGATGGCGATGGCCTGCCCCTGCTCCATGGAGAAGCTGATGTCCTTCAGCACCGGAGTCTGGGCAAAGTTCTTTTCGATGTGGCTGACTTCCAGAATGGCCATGCAGCTCCCCTCCTTACCTGAAATAGCTGAGCTTGCGCTCGATAAAGCTGAATAGAATGGTCAGCACCCCCACGAACACCAGATAGAACACCGCGGTGTAGTACAGGGGCCAGACGATGCCGGCGGACTTGCTGAAAGACTCGCCGGCCTTGATGATCTCGGTGATGGCGATGATCCGGGCCAGAGAGGTGTCCTTCACCAGGGTGATGATCTCGTTGGACATGGGGGGCACCACCCGCTTGACCATCTGCAGCAGAGTGATCTTGAAGAAGATCTGGGTGCGGGTCATGCCCAGCACCTCCCCCGCCTCCCGCTGGCCGGCGGGCACGCCCTCGATGCCGCCGCGGTAGATCACGGAGAAGTAGCAGGCGTAGTTGATGACAAAGGCCACGATGCAGGCGAACATCCGCCCATCGCTGAAGCTGTTCCACGGGTTCTGGGGCAGCACCTTGCCGGGGGTATAGAAAATGATGATCAGCTGGAGCATCAGGGGGGTGCCCCGGATGACCCAGACGAATACATCGGTGAGCATGCTCACCGGCCGCCAGGCCGCCAGCCTTGGGAAGCGCGCGCCCAGGCGGCAGAAGGGGCTGAACCGCCCGGTGACCCGGAAGGGCCGCCATTTGTTCATGGAGCCGAAGGCGACTACCAGCCCCAGGGGCAGAGAGAACAGCAGCGTGAAGAAAAACAGCTTTCCAGCCTGACCGCAGCCCTCTAAGATCGTGCGCGTGACCGTCCAAAACATGATCGGGTAACTCCTCTGACTTTTTTGTTCTATGTACCGCCCAAAGGCAGAGCGCGGGGCCGCCGCACTCTGCCTAAGGGTATCACGTATCTTCCGCCTTGTCCAGGCTTACTTGGTCACGACCACCTGGGCGTTCTCGCAGTAAGCGTTGGTGCACTCCATAGCGGCCTTCACGCCCTCGGTCAGGGTCATACCGTTCCACACCACATCGATGCCCTTGCCGTCCAGCTCGTCCACTTTGCGGTCCCAGTCGATCTCAACGAATTCGATGTCAACGCCCAGCTTCTCAGCCACCAGCTTGGCCATGTCGGCGTCAAAGCCGATCCAGCTGCCGTCAGCGGCCTTGTAATCCATGGGCTCGAACTCGGTGATGCCCACGATCAGCTTGCCCTTGCCCTGGATGTAGGCCACGTCGCCGGCCGCATCCGCTTCGGGGTAGGCGGACTCGGGCTGCTCCAGAATGGCCTCCTGCACGCCGTAGGTCTTGGCCAGCTCCTCCATGGTGCCGTCGGCATAGGCCTCGGCCATCACGGCGTTGATGTAGGCGGCCAGGTCGCTGCCCTTGCGGCAGCCCACGCCGTACTCCTCGGAGTTCAGCTTCTGATCGGTGACCTTGATGTCGGGGTAGCTGGTGCCCTCGCCTACCATGGCGCCAGCCATGAGCAGGTCGATGATGGCGGCATCGGCGGTGCCGGAGTCAACCTCCATCAGGGCCATGGCCTGGGTCTCCACGCTAACGATCTTAAAGCCGTTCTCGTTGGCCACCTCCTCACCGGCGGAGCCGGCCTCGACGGCGTAGGTCAACTCAGCGGCGGTGCTCTGGCTGGTGGAAGTGGACTGGCTGCCGCTCTGGGCGCCGGACTGGCTGCCGGCGGGCTGATCCTTCTTGCCACAGGCGGCGAGGCTGAACATCATGGCCATGGCCAGCATGGCGGAAAGCATCTTTTTCATAATATGTATCCTCCTGTTCTTGCTGTATCCCGGCGGACAGTTGTGCTCAGCCGCGGGGGAAATTTATGTGTGGGATGTATCTCCCTTACGCTTCTGTATTTTAGCACGCTAATACGCTATTGTAAAGTGTTTTTTCCCATATTTTTTTGTTTCTGCGGTTTTGACAAGGACTTCTCCTCTGTTCTCCGCCCCCTTTGTGCCTTCTGAACAAGCCAGGGGGCGGAGCGCCGTGCGCTCCGCCCCCCTGTGTTCTCCCTGATCTCATTTGTTCCATGACTTCCGCATGGAACACGAACGGCCGGGAAAACTTACTTCATGCCGTTCTCGTAGGACTCGATCATCTTCTTGACCATCTGGCCGCCCACGGAGCCGGCCTGACGGGAGG
>CAKUHX010000105.1 GCA_934659475.1 uncultured Oscillospiraceae bacterium | reverse complement strand
CAGCATGGCGACCCCAGCCGTCTGGAACATATCAAGGGTAAATTCGGGCATAAGCAGTCCTCTCCTTTGTATCGGGAGATAGCTTATGCACATTCCGGCATTTCATGCGCGCGGCCTTGCTCTACAGCCGGCTCAGCTCCTGCCACGTCTCCCGGATGGTCTTTTTCGGCAGCCAGACCCCGGCCATCTCCATCAGCTGGCTCAGGGTCAGGGTGCGGGACGCGGCCACCATAGGGTGCTTCATCCACTTGCCGAACCGCCGCTGGAACACCGCCCGGGCCCTGGGGTCATCCAGCAGCTCTCCCACTGTGATACGGTCGTTTTTCAGATCCAACGAGATCACCTCCGGCCCATTCTATACAGGATCGGGGCGTTTTGATACTGTGGTCCCCCTCTTGCGGAAAAATGTGGCCCGGTGTATACTGAAGTCCTGTTTATGGGACAGGCCAGGGGGTATACTCCGGCCATCTTCGGGAAAAGGAGGATCCGTCCATGCCCAGAAGCGCCAACCAAAAGACCAAGCTGCTGCGCCTTGCCCAGCTGTTGCTGCACAGCAGCGACGAGGAGCACCCCCTCACCGTCCGCCAGATCATTGTTGAGTTGGCCAAATACGACATCTCCGCCGAGCGCAAGTCCGTTTACGACGATCTGGAGACCCTGCGCCAGCTGGGGCTGGACGTGCAGTGCCGCAAGGGGGCCAGTCCCGGGTGGTTCGTGGCCGGGCGGGACTTTGAGCTGCCGGAGCTGAAGCTGTTGGTGGACGCGGTGCAGTCCTGCCGTTTTCTCACCCGGAGGAAGAGCGAGACGCTGATCCGCAAGCTGGAGGGACTGACCAGCGTGTATCAGGCGGGGCAGCTGCAGCGGCAGGTCTACGTCAGCGGACGGGTCAAGGTGATGAACGAGAGCATCTACTACAACGTGGACAAGCTCCACGCCGCCATCGGCCGGAACAGCTCCATCACCTTCCGCTATTTCGACTACGATGTGGAGAAAAAGAAGGTCTTTCGCCGGGAGGGCAGACGCTACGCCGTATCTCCCTACGGCCTGATCTGGAGCGGCGAGCTGTACTATCTTGCGGCCTATGACCACGAGCACCGGGAGATGCGCCACTACCGGGTGGACAAGATGGCGGAGATCGCCCTGACGGGGATGCCCCGCCTGGGCGGCGAGCTGTATCCCGACTTTGATCTGGCCGCTTACGGGCAGAAGCACTTCGGCATGTTCGCCGG
This sequence comes from uncultured Oscillospiraceae bacterium, assembly GCA_934659475.1. GTDB lineage: Bacteria > Bacillota > Clostridia > Oscillospirales > Oscillospiraceae > Lawsonibacter. The sequence continues at coordinate 4,899 of CAKUHX010000105.1, read as the reverse complement.
GCAGGAGGAGACCGTCCGCCTGCGCTGCCGCAGCCGCATCGTGGGGGTGGTGCTGGACCGCTTCGGCCACGACGTGATGCTGGTGCCCGACGGGCCGGAGCACTTTACCGTCACCCTGCCCCTGGTGGTCAGCCCCCAGTTCTTCGGCTGGCTGTTCGGGCTGGAGGACAATGTGCAGCTGCTGGGGCCGCCGTCGGCGGTGGACGCCTATCGGGCCAGTCTGGCCGCGGCGGCCGCCCTGTATGAGGGGCCTTGACGAACGCGGCGTTTCCCGGTATGCTGTTGGCAAAGAGCGGTATTTCATCCATACTGGAGGTATTTTTATGACTGTGACTGAGCGCTTTCTGAACTATGTCTCCTTCGCTACCCAGTCGGACGAGAACACGGGGGCCTGTCCCTCTACCCCCGGCCAGCTGGAGCTGGGCTATTATCTGGCCCGGGAGATGGAGGAGATGGGACTGGCCCGTGTGCGCACAGACGCCAACGGCTACGTCTATGCCGTCCTGCCCGCCAACTGTAAGACCGACGCCCCGGTGCTGGGGCTGATCGCCCACATGGACACCTCCCCCGACTGCTCCGGTGCGGGCATCAAGCCCCGTACGGTACTGTATCAGGGGGGCGACATCGTCCTGCATCAGGAGAAGAACATCGTCATGCGGGAGAGCGAGTTCCCCTCCCTCACCCACAACAGGGGCAAGCACCTGATCGTCACCGACGGCACCACTCTGCTGGGGGCGGACGACAAGTCGGGCATCGCCCTGATCCTCACCGCGGTGGAGGAGCTGATGGCCTCCGGCCAGCCCCACGGCGAGGTGCGCATCGCCTTTACCCCCGACGAGGAGATCGGCGCCGGGGCCGACCACTTCGACGTGGCCGCCTTCGGGGCGGACTACGCCTATACCGTGGACGGCGGAGCCCTGGGGGAGCTGGAGTATGAGAACTTCAACGCCGCCTCCGGCCGGGTGACCCTGAACGGCGTGAGCATCCACCCGGGCAGTGCAAAGGGGAAGATGAAGAATGCCTGCCTGATGGCCATGGAGTTCAACGCCTTGCTGCCCGCCGAAGAGATCCCCGCCCGCACCGAGGGGTACGAGGGCTTCTTCCACCTGTGCGATATGAAGGGACAGGTGGAGCAGGCCGTGCTGGACTATATCATCCGAGACCACGACCGGAAGAAGTTCGAGGTCCGCAAGGCGGCCTTCCTGGCCGCGGCGGAGCAGCTGAACGCCAAATACGGCCCCGGCACGGCCCAGGCCGCGGTGAAGGACAGCTATTACAACATGAAGGAGCAGATCCTGCCCCACATGGAGATCGTCGACCGGGCGAAGGCCGCCATGGAGAAAAACGGCGTGGTCCCCAAGGTGCAGCCCATCCGCGGCGGCACCGATGGGGCGCGGCTGTCCTTTATGGGCCTGCCCTGTCCCAACCTGTGCGCCTGCGGCGAAAACTTCCACGGCCGGTATGAGTACGTCCCCGTGGAGGATCTGGAGGTCATGACCCAGGTGCTCAAAACATTGATCTGCGATCTGGTTTAACGGAAGATGGGCGGCTGCTTTCTCAGGGGAGAAGGTGGCCGCCCATCTGTTTTCCGCTATCATGGGGATAAGGGCGGCTCCGGCCTTCCATACTACGGGTATCGCTGCCCATTGACGGACCTTCCGAAATCTGATAAAATACTCCCCGTAAATGAAAACGTTTCCAATGGCTGCCCGACCGGCGGCCGATCCAAACCTGACAGGAGGCTCTGTTATGGCTGAATATAACAAATCCCAATTGACCGAGCTCATCGTGGGCAAGCTGCAGCGCAACTTTGGCCGCACGGTGGAGGAGGCTACCCCCGCCCATATGTTCAAGGCCTGCGCCCTGGTGCTGCGGGACATCATGTCCCGCCACTCCATGGAGTGCGACAACCAGCTGTGGGAAAAAGAACAGCGGCAGGTGCATTATCTGTCCCTGGAGTTCCTGATGGGCCGCTCTCTGGAGAAGAACGCTTACAACCTGGGCCTGCTGGACACCCTGAAGGACGCCCTGGAGGACATGGGTTTCTCCGCCGCCGACCTGTTCGAGAGCGAGCCGGATGCCGGCCTGGGCAACGGCGGCCTGGGCCGCCTGGCCGCCTGCTATCTGGACTCCATGACCACGCTGGAGATCCCCGCCACGGGCTACTCCATCTGCTACGAGCTGGGCATCTTCAAGCAGAAGATCATCGACGGCAAGCAGGTGGAGCTGGCGGACAACTGGCTGGGTCTGGGGGACGCCTGGCTGATCCCCAAGCTGGACGAGGCGGAGGAGGTCCGCTTCGGCGGCAAGATCGAGGACTGCTGGGACGAAAACGGGGTCAACCACCCCCGGCACACCGGCTATACCACCGTGCTGGCCATCCCCCGGGACATGGAGATCGCCGGCTATCAGACCCGGTATACCAACACCCTGCGCCTGTGGGACGCCAAGAGCCCCGTGCCCGTGGACATGTCCCTGTACTCCCGGGGGGAGTACCTGAAGGCGGTGGAGCAGCAGGCCATGGCGGAGGTCATCGCCAAGGTGCTCTACCCCGACGACAACCACTACGAGGGCAAGTCCCTGCGGCTGAAGCAGCAGTACTTCTTCGTCTCCGCCACGGTGCAGTCCATCGTCAAGCGCCACCGCGCCCGATACGGCACCCTGCGGAACTTCCACGAAAAGCACGTCATCCAGATCAACGACACCCACCCCACCCTGGTCATTCCGGAGCTGATGCGTATCCTGATGGACGGCGAGGGCTACAGCTGGGACGATGCCTGGCACATCGTGACCCACACCGTGTGCTACACCAACCACACCGTGCTGGCCGAGGCCCTGGAGCGCTGGCCCCAGAGCCTGATCGAAAGCCTGCTGCCCCGGATCTGGCAGATCATCCGGGAGATCTCTGACCGCTATCAGCGCCAGCTGGAGCACCGCTTTGCCGGCGACTTGGAGCGGGTGGCCCCCATGGCCATCATCTGGGGAGGCGAGGTGCGCATGGCCAACCTGTGCGTGTGCGCCTGTCAGAAGATCAACGGCGTGTCCCAGCTGCATTCCGACATTTTGAAGCGGGACGTGTTCCGGGACGCCTATCAGGCCGACCCCGACAAGTTCACCAACGTGACCAACGGTGTGGATCACCGCCGCTGGCTGTCCCAGATCAACCCCAAGCTGGACGCCCTGATCCGGGACTGCACTGGGGGGGACGGCTATTTGCTGCACCCGGAGCAGCTGCGCCGGCTGGAGAAATACGCCGATGACAGCGCCGTTCTGGAGCAGCTGGCCGCCATCAAGGGAGAGAACAAGCGGCGCTTTGCCGCCTGGGCCGGCCGGGAGAGTGGCGTGGTGCTGAACACCGACGGCGTATTCGACGTGCAGGTGAAGCGGCTGCACGAGTATAAGCGCCAGCTGCTCAACGCCCTGCATATCACCTATCTCTACCAGCAGCTCCATGACAGCCCCAATATGGACTTCACCCCCCAGGTGTTCCTCTTCGGGGCAAAGGCCGCCCCGGGGTATCAGGTGGCTAAGGAGATCATCCAGCTGATCAACTCTCTGGCCGCCCAGATCGCCGCCGACCCCATCTGTAAGGATAAGCTGCAGGTGGTGTTCCTGGAGAACTACCGGGTGTCCATGGCGGAAAAGCTCATGCCCGCCAGCGAGATCAGCGAGCAGATCTCCACCGCCGGCAAGGAGGCCAGCGGCACCGGCAATATGAAATTCATGATGAACGGCGCCCTGACCATCGGCACTCTGGACGGGGCCAATGTGGAGATGCACCAGCAGCTGGGGGACGAGAACATCTTCCTCTTCGGTCTGACCGCCCAGCAGGTGGCCCAGACCAAGGCCAACGGCTACGCCCCCCTGGACATCTACTCCCACGATCCCGGCCTGAAGCGGGTCATCGATCAGTTGTCCGACGGCTTTGACGACGGCGTGCCCTACGCCGACCTGACCCGGCGCCTGCTCTTCGGCGCCGGGGGCGCTCCTGCGGACGAGTATCTGCTGCTGGCCGACTTTGACAGTTACCGCCAGGCCCACTGCCGGGCGCTGGAGGTCTACGCCGACCCCGCCCGCTGGAACCGCATGTCTCTGATGAACATCGCCCGCTCCGGCATCTTCGCCGCCGACCGGTCTATCCGGGATTACGCGGAGAACATCTGGCACGTGCCCGTGCGGGAGGAGTGATCCTTTGCCGCCCCCGTCGAAAGACGGGGGCGGCTTTGAAAATCCCCGGAAGACCTTGCCAACAGATCTGATTTGGGATAGAATGTGGTCAAATGATATTTGGAGGGATCCTTATGATTTCCATTGCTGCTGACCACGGCGGCTTTGCCCTGAAGGAGCATATCAAGGCGTATCTGACGGCCAAGGGCTATGAGGTGCGGGACTTCGGCACCGACAGCGCCGACAGCTGCGACTACCCCGACTTCGCCCGCCCTGCCGCCGAGGCCGTGGGCAGCGGAGCCTGTGACAAGGGCATCGTCATCTGCACCACGGGCATCGGCGTGTCCATGGTGGCCAACAAGGTCCGGGGCGTGCGCTGCGCCCTGTGCGGCGACCCCCTGTCCGCCGAGATGACCCGCCGGCACAACGACGCCAATATGCTGGCCATGGGGGCCGGCATCGTGGGCAAAAACATGGCCGAGCGCATCGTAGACGTGTTCCTGTCCACGGAGTTCGAGGGCGGCCGCCACCAGCGCCGCATCGACAAGATCATGGCGATCGAAAAGTAACGCATACAAAAAAAGAGCCCTGCGGCATCCGTGTCCGGTGCATAGGGACAATTTATGAACCTACCCATATAACTTAATATCTGTTCCTGTGGAGGGAGGCTGTGTTTCGGCACAGCCTCCCTTTTCTGCTCATGCAACCTCGTTTGGAATTTCTTCTGCCATG